>CALLZL010000566.1 GCA_937859575.1 uncultured Chloroflexota bacterium | reverse complement strand
GACCTGGACCGCCTCGGCAGGTTCCGGGAGAAGAACGAGCCCCACCGCACGCTGCGCCGCATCGCCTGCCGGATCGAGGCCTAGCTCGCGCAGGAGCGACAGCACGTGCATTGTCGAATCCCAGCCACGGTTCCACGCCGCGCCGCCCCACCGGCCGCCAGGCGCCTGGAGGGCGAGCAGCCGCGCGCCGATTCCCTCGGTCGCGACCCGTGCGCGCTCGGCGGCGACCTCCTCCGCAGATGCGCCGGTCAGGTCGCGTAGTACCTGCCAGCGGATCGAAGGGTCGGAATCGAGCAGCCAGTGGATGATTGGTGAGTGCTGTGTGTTCATGCTTTTCTCACTCGAAGGCTGTGTCTAAGCGCCACCCATCGGCGCCGTCACGCAGATAGCTGCGCAAAACGGAGGTCGGGTCTTCATAGAGATATGCGCGCACAGCGGGGTTCGCGAGGTTAAGCTCCGGCAAGTTTTGGTACCCCGTCCAGACTCGTGCGCCACCCGTGTACTGCGGGCCGATGGCAAACCAGTTACGCCACACACTATCAGGGTTCGTGATCGCATCCTGAAAGATCGGCGCATTGCGACCCATGTGATTGAACACACCATCAAGCACCAGCTTCATACCACGGGCATGGACATCGGCAGCCAGGCGTACGAAGTCCGTTCGATCGCCAAACTCCGGGGAGATCTTCTGGAAGTCGAGTGCATCGTATTTATGGTTTGTGTAGGCCAGGTGGATGGGGTTGAGATAGAGCACATCGGCGCCGAGGCTCTCGACATGGTCGAGCCGACTGAGAAGACTGGCAAGGTCGCCGCCCCAGAAATCAAGCTCCTGACTGTTGAGTCTCTCATCTACCAGGTAGTTGCCCGGCTGCGGCGCCTCTGTCCAGTCGCGCAGCACTTTGGGCGCCGGATAGAGCCCGCGTTTGTCTTCCAACCGGGCCGAGGGGGCGAATCGGTCAACAAGCACCTGATAGACGATAGCACCATTGCGCCAATCCCGCTCGCGGGCTGCGAAGGTTTCGGCGCTGATCTCAGGGCCTACGTTGTTGGCTGAGCTCCTGGTCATTGCATTCTCTTTCGTCAAGGAGGCGGGGCGTGGAGTAGGGCGGCGCGAACGTTTGTGCTGAGTATATCCTATGAACTCAGGAGAGAATCCTTTCCGGTGCGGCTTCGCTGCACCGCACTGGAAAAGATTCTCGGGGCCGGAACCGGCCTACATTATTCCCTGACTCACCACGCGTTCCTTATCGCCTTCTCGCAGTCGTTCGATATCGCGCATGGGCGGCAGGCCAAACAGGCTCTTGTACTCCCGATTGAAGTGCGCTGCATCACCATATCCCACGCGAGAGCCTGCGCTTGTCGCATCGAGGTGCTCGCCGAGCATTAAGCGGCGGGCTTCCTGGAGCCGCAGCCGCTTCTGAAACTGGAGCGGACTCAGCGTGGTGACCGCCTTGAACTGGTGGTACAACCCTGAGACGCTCATGCCCAACTCTTGGGCAATGCTTTCAACACGAAGCGGCTCCTTGTAATTCTTCCGCAGCAGATTGACGACCCTGGCAATCCGGTGGGCGTCTCCGCCGAGGGTCGCAATCTGACGCAGCCGCGCACCCTGCGACCCGATCAACAGGCGATAGATGATTTCTCGTGTGGCCGGCGGTGCGAGGACTCGTGCATCGGTGGGAGAATCCAGCAATCGTACCAGCCGCACCACCGCATCGAGCAGGTTCGCGTCCAATGGACTCACATCGATCGCTTTCACCTCGACCGCACCGTGTGGCGCGGGCAGATCGGCCTCGACCAGTACCGAGCCGACCAGGGCCGGGTCGAGTTGCAATCGGAAGCTAAGGTACGGCTGCTCCTTTGAAGCTTCCACGATCTGGCTTATCACCGGTAACTCAACCGTCGTAAGCAGGTAGTGTGTCGGGTCGTACTGATACCGTTCCTCGCCAACGAAGACTTCCTTACTGCCCTGGGCAATCACACAAAAAGCTGGTGTGTATACACTATGGAGGAGTTCGGTGGGTGCGGATGCGCGGAAGAGGTAGAGGCCGTGCAGTGGTTCTACCCGCCCATCTTCAGGAAGCGCCTGTACGATACGCTCAACCAACTCTGCGCGGTTGGCCTGCGTGTGCTGCACCTCGTACGCTTCCTGCTGGCGAATGGTCGAATCCATCTTGACCTCTCTGTGTCTTCCCGCTAGCCCTTATAGATATCTCGAATAAGAGAGCGGTTGTACGACCTTATATTTGAGATGCCTGTCAGAACTTTGCAGAATTGTACAATGATTCTGCATAATCATCCTATCACTCCATGCTCCGAGGTCTCTATAATGTGCCCAGGGCATAGGGTTACGTCAACGTCCGTGAGGCTCTGCCTCAGACTCTGTGGCGGCAAAGCCTCCCCGAGCCCCCACCAGTGGTGACTTTGACGCCGCCCTACCCAAGGCATACATAAGGAGAAAGCCAATGTCAACTGTTCCGTCGGTGAGCTTGAATAATGGCGTAGCAATGCCCCTGTTAGGGTTCGGGGTGTTTCAGGTGCCTGACGCCGAAGAATGCGAACGCAGCGTCACCGAAGCGCTCCGTGTGGGCTATCGACTGATTGATACTGCGGCGGCGTATGGGAATGAAGAAGCTGTCGGCAACGCCATCAAACGAAGTGGCGTGGCACGAGAAGAAATCTTTGTCACCACCAAGCTGTGGATTCAGGATGCCGGCTACGAACCCGCCAAACAGGCATTCGAGCGCTCGCTGCAGCGGCTTCAGTTGGAGTTTCTGGATCTCTACCTGATCCATCAGCCCTTTGGTGATGTGTACGGCTCCTGGCGGGCGATGGAGGAGTTGTATAGAGATGGCCGGATCCGCGCCATCGGTGTCAGCAACTTCCATCCCGACCGCATCATGGATCTGATTGTTCATAACAAGGTTGTGCCGGCGGTCAACCAGATCGAAACCCATCCATTCAATCAGCAGATCGAAACCCAGCAATTCTTGCGGGAGAACAACGTACAGATTGAATCCTGGGGGCCATTCGCGGAAGGCAAACACAACATATTCCAGAATGAGCTACTGCGCACCATCGCGGACAAGCATCAAAAAACCGTGGCACAGATCATTTTGCGCTGGCTGACCCAACGCGGAGTCGTGGCGATCCCGAAATCCGTGCGACCAGAGCGAATGCTTGAAAACTTCTCTATCTTCGATTTCAATCTCAGCCCCGAAGATATGGCGGCAATTGCAACGCTGGATACCAAAACCAGCAGCTTCTTCGACCATCGTGACCCTGCCGTTGTGAAGCGGTTGGGCGAAGCACGCCGCCCGACCTAAACGACGAAACATAGGAGCTACGAGATGTCTGAACCATCCAAGCCAAAGGAACAGTCGCGGGCGCAGCAACTGGTCGGCGATTTCGCGCCCAAGCTGGCGCAACTCACCGACGATGTGCT
>CALLZL010000565.1 GCA_937859575.1 uncultured Chloroflexota bacterium | reverse complement strand
TGATCGGCGGCGTCGATGAGTTTGGGGTATTGCAGCATGGAACTCCCGCCGATGTGATCGCCGAGGCACGGCATGCCATTGCAAGTGCCGGGGCTGCCGGGTTACTGCTCGCACCCGGATGTGGTGTTGCCGCCAGTGCTCCCGAGGCCAATCTTCATGCACTTCGCGCCGCCGCATAACGCGGCACTGCCGACACACAACTATGACATCATTTATCGATTACACGATTAACGGCCTGATCATCGGCAATATCTATGCGCTGGTGGCTGTTGGGCTGGCATTGATCTTCGGTGTCTCGAACCTGATCAACATCGCCCACGGCTCGGTCTATATGGTCGGTGCTTATATTGGCTGGGTGTGTGTAAGCCTGCTCAACACACCACTGCTGCTCACAATTGCCGGTGTGATGGTCGGCTGTGCCCTGATCGGCATGACGATCGAGCGGCTTGGGTTGCGGCCATTACAGCGTTCGGCGCGTATTGCCCCGCTGTTGGCGACGATCGGGATCAGTTTTGTGCTTGATCAGACGGTGCAGTTGATCTTTACGCCCGACCCGCGCAGCCTGCCGAGCCAGCTCCCGCTCTGGCGGTTGCAGTTCGGCAGCGGTACCATCGGCGCGCTCGATCTGATGATTGGTGCCGCCGGTGCAATCAGTGCCGGTTCGCTCTATGCCTTCCTGCGCTTCACACCGATGGGTTGGGCGGTGCGCGCCACCGCCCAGGATCGCGACGCAGCCCTGCAGATGGGGGTTGATGTCAATCGCGTCAACCAGGCGGTGTTCGCGATCGCCTCGGCGCTCGGCGGCCTGAGCGGGGTGCTGGTCGGCATGTATTACAACAACATCTTTCCGGCCATGGGCTTCCAGGCGACCCTCAAGGGGTTTGTTGCCGAACTGATCGGGGGTGCCGGCAACGTGCCCGGTGCGATTGTCGGCAGCCTGCTGCTGGGGCTGGTCGAAAGTTATGGCGTCGCCATCCTCGGAACCAGTTATCGTAACCTGTTCGCATTCATCATCCTGATCATGGTGCTTGTCTGGCGGCCAAACGGCATCTTCAGCAACAAACGCCAGCTACCACCCGAACCGCTTACCGGCACATTCGTCGCACCGAGTAAGCCGGTGGCCGTGCCGCGCACGCTGATTATCGGCCTGGCAGCCGGCGCACTGGTATTGCCGCTGGTGATGCGTGATCCGTATTTGCTCCAGACACTCACCAATGCCTGGTTGTATGGCATGCTGGCATTAAGCCTGACCCTTGTCGCTGGTACTGCCGGGCAGATGTCGCTCGGCCATGCCGGCCTGCTGGCGATTGGCGGCTACGCCTCGGCATTGCTGACGATCGAGTTAGGTGTGCCGCCGCTCCTTGCGGTGCTGCTTGGGGGGGTGGTAACCGCCATCCTTGGAACGCTGCTGATCTTTCCGGCGTTTCGCCTGCGTGGCCACTATGTTGCCATTGCGACCCTCGGCATCGGCGAGATCGTCAGCCTGGTGATTCTCAATTGGGAGGGATTGACCCGTGGGCCGATCGGTATCAGTGCCATTCCACCGCTCACAATCTTTGGCTACGAGTTGGTTGATGTCACCGCGATCTATACCATCTCGCTGGTGGTATTGATCCTGCTGGCACTGCTGCAGATGCGGCTGACCAACTGGCATCTCGGCCGTACTCTGCGTGCCATCCGCGAAGATGATATTGCCGCACGGGCGTATGGTATCAGCCTGAACCGCTACAAAGGGCTGGCCTTTGCCGTCAGCGGCTTTGCCGCCGGGATCAGCGGTGCCATCACCGCCCATATGTATTCGTATATTAACCACGAAACCTTCAATACCCAGATTTCGGTACTGGCGCTGACAATGGTTATTCTTGGCGGGCTGGGCAATATTCTTGGTGCCATCGTTGGCGCAGTGGTGCTGATCGGCCTGCCCGAACTCTTCCGTGGCCTGGTTGAATATCGTATGCTTGTGTATGGTATTGTACTGCTGTTGCTGGTACGCTTCCGGCCACAGGGCATGCTGGGAACGATCTAACCATGACACTGCTTGAAGTTACCAATCTGGTGCGCACCTTCGGCGGCCTGACGGCCGTCAATCAGGTGAATCTTTCACTGGCCGAAGGGGAACTACTGAGTGTGATCGGCCCGAATGGTGCCGGCAAGACAACACTCTTCAATCTGATCACTGGTGTCGATGCCCCCGACTCCGGCTCGATTCGGCTCGATGGCGGCGAGATCGCCGGCCTGCCGCCCGAGCGCCTCGCCGAGCTTGGCATGGCGCGCACCTTTCAGCATGGCCGGGTGTTCGCCAATCTGAGTGTGCTCGACAATGTACTGATCGGGGCGCATACCCGGTTGCGTGAGGTGCGGCCGCGTCTGCCAGTGATCGGCCCGTTGGCCGAGCTCCTGCTGGCCTTGATCCGCCCATCATCGGTTGTTGCCGAAGAGCAGGCGCTCCGTGCCGAAGCCCGCGAGATTCTGGCGCTTTTTGGCGAACGGCTGCTGCCGCGTCTTGATCAGCCGACCTATAGCCTCTCGTATGCCAATCGCCGCCGGGTCGAGATCGCCCGTGCCCTGGCGTTACGCCCGCGCCTGCTGTTGCTCGACGAACCGACTGCCGGGATGAACCCGACCGAAACCGCCGAGATGCTTGAACTGATCCGGATGCTCAAGCAGCGCGGCACGACGATCCTGCTGATCGAGCATAAACTCTCGCTGGTGATGCAGCTCTCGGATCGCGTGATTGTAATGGATGATGGCCGGGTGATTGCCGAAGGTAGCCCCGAGGATGTCAGCCGCCGGCCGGAAGTGATCGAAGCCTACCTCGGCCATAGTGGCGTTGGTGCTGCCGAAGCCGCGAATCCGGAAGTGGCTGCAGCGATCTGAATGCCAGTAAGAGAACCAACCATGACCGATCTGCTTCGCCTGCAGGCGATCAATACCTACTACGGGCCGGTACAGGTCCACTTCGATCTGAGCCTGACGGTCGGCAACGGCCAGATCGTCTGCCTGCTCGGCGGCAATGCCAGCGGCAAATCAACCACCATGAAGATCATCCTCGGCCTGATTCCACCACGCAGTGGCGAGGTGCTGTTCGAGGGTGAGCCGATCACATCACTGACGACCCCCCAGCGCATTCGGCGTGGCCTCGGCTCGGTTCCCGAATCACGCCGGCTCTTCCCGGCCATGACGGTTCACGAGAACCTGATGATGGGGGCATTTACCCGCACCGATCGCGGTGCGGTTGCCGAAGACCTCGATCGCGTACTCAGCCTGTTCCCACGCCTCAAGGAGCGCCTGGCACAACGTGCCGGCACCCTCTCGGGCGGTGAGCAACAGATGGTCGCCATGGCGCGTGCCCTGATGGGGCGGCCGCGCCTGATCTGCATGGACGAACCGACGATGGGGTTGTCGCCGCTGTTTGTCGATCGGGTGCTTGAGTTGATCCAGACCATCAATCGCCAGGGCGTCACGATCTTTATGGTCGAGCAGAACGCCAACCTGGCGCTTCAGATCGCCGATTACGGCTATGTCTTGCAGACCGGCCGGATTGCACTGGAGGGCCCGGCACGCGAATTGCTGCGTAACCCGCAGATCCGAGATGCATATCTGGGCGGCGCTGAAGCTGCCTGAAAGGAGACCGCATGATCCATGGGCTCGATCATATTGTGATACTGGTGGCCGACCTTGATGCCGCGATTGCCGATTATACGACCCTCGGCTTCAGTGTTGTGGTTGGTGGTGAGCACCCGGGTGGGGCAACCCACAATGCACTCGTGATCTTCGCCGATGGTGTCTACCTGGAGCTGATTGCTTTCAAACAGCCGCAGGAGGATCACATCTGGTGGGCGCGTAGCCGGCGTGCCGATGAAGGGTTGATCGACTACGCCCTGCTGCCTGGATCGACTCCGGCGGTGGTGACGGCGGCCCGGCAGCGCGGCCTGGAGCTGATTGGCCCGACCGACGGCGGCCGGTTGCGCCCCGATGGGGTGCGGCTTACCTGGCAGACGGCGCGTTCAGCGACTCCTGATCTGCCCTTCCTGTGTGGTGATCTGACGCCGCGAAGCTTGCGCGCACCCGAGGGAGGAGTGCGCCGGCATGCCAACCGGGTGCGCGGGGTGGCCGGTATCACGATTGCCGTGCGCGATCTCGGCACTAGCCTGAGCCGTTACCAGGCACTGCTCGGCGATGCCGCAACTCGCAGTGGTGCAGGGGTGCAGCTTGCCGGCCTGGGTGTCGCTGTGGCGACCTTGAACCTGGCGGGGAGCAATATCACACTGGCGGCGGCACACGGCAGCGGCCCGGCCGGCGAGGGGGTACAGGCCCATATCGACCGAATCGGCGAAGGGCCATTTGCCTTTGCGCTCCAGACCGATGCCCCGCATGTTG
>CALLZL010000564.1 GCA_937859575.1 uncultured Chloroflexota bacterium | reverse complement strand
CATCAATGTCATCAAAGTAGTGACCGTAGCGCTCGGAAAGCTCTCGCATTGCCGCAGCGGGGCTGGTGTCTGTGTACGGCGTAACCGACTCAATACGAAAGGTCTCAACTTTGAGCGTTTCCGCGTTCCACTGTGCTTGCCCGCTCACACCGACGTACGAATACAACCGATTACCCAAATTCCGCGCGATCTGTTGCGTTGTATCGCACGCGATTGTGCCGTTCGTTGTTGCAAGAAGGACTTTCGGCCGTCGACCGCCAACACGCAAGAGATACCCATACAGTGTGGTATTGCCACGGATGAGGGGCGCGGCAACAGGGACAGTATCAGGAGTGATCACCGCCCGCGCCTCATCCAACCGAAGCTCGCCCGAGCAGTTGTACTTCTTCGTCACCGCCACGATACGCTTGAAACCCTGAACAGCGCGATGCGGCAGTCGGCGATAGTCAGAATGCTGCGCAACCCGGATCGCAACCCCCCAGGCGGGCAAAGCCAGATCGGGAAGTGATGGCGCGAGTCCGAGTTGCACACTCCCAGGCTCAACAACGACAAGCCCGATAACAAGCTCTTCGCGTGGCACCTGGTACAACGAGAACACAATGGACTCAATAATATCTTCAAGAGCCTGCAGCACTTCTGCAAGATCATGAGCACGCACCAGTGGCGGCCGCACATCGCCATCGACCAAATTGAACCGAATCAGCGGTGCATTTTCAGCCACAACTCACCTCCTTGCACGCTGCCAGTACGTACAAGGGCATTCTACTGCATTTGCTTCACCGCGTGAACACCCCACCCACATCCGCGCACGCTCCGCGACGATCTCGGCCAGGTCGAGGGTTGCCGCCGGCCTGGTGGCGGTGTTTGTTACTGCGGCAATTCAGAGCGTAACATGATCGACTGTCGATGCTGCGCCGCCTCCGGCAGTTCGATAAACTCTACCGGTTTGCTAAAGTTGGTCTTTACCACCTGCTCAATTTCATGCAAATTGACCCGAAAAAACTCCCGTCGACGGTTGATCATATTCAATCGCCGATGTTCGAACGCCTTATGAAGCGCATTTTCAAGGGCAGGAGCATCGTCACTGAAAATGAGCGCGTGGATATCGAACTTGAATGGCACAGATGCATCTCCAAGCTCGTCGATGCGCTCTTGTGGATTGAGTCGTCGTGTCACGCCAATTTTATAAACATTATCACCGAACGCGCCAATGTTAGATATGATATACACATACCCGGCGCGAGTACTGTGTGCACGCTCTTCAATCGCTTGCTTGTTCTGTTCAAGCTCATCTAGGCGTGCCTGAATCTGTTCAAGCTCCCGTTCCAAAGCCATGCGCTCGGTATCATTTGTTGCGGCCGAGAGACGGGCAGTTACGGCTGCTATGGCAGTCGTAAAATGTTGCTCCTCTTTTGCCAACTTCAACCGAACTTCTTCCAGTTCTTTCGCAAGCTTAGCCTCCTCACGTAGTTGTTCGCGATAGAGCCGCTGTTCTTCTTTTTCTTCCTGCTTCTTGACTTGGTACTCGTAATATATTTCGAGTTCTTCATGCTTCAATCTAAAATACTCTGACGTTATCATAATACTCATTCGGCGACCAAGTTTATTCAATGCCTCCCAGGCCTTTGTTATCTTGTTCATGATGACATGCACATTGTTGAACTTAACACTTGCAATACTGACATCACACTCATTGTTGAAAGCGCGGAGGATGATTTTGCTAAAATCATTCACCATGCGCTCGCCTTCCATGCGACTATTATTGACGGTCCAATTTGTAGGACAATCGATGGCTCGACCGGTTTTGATCAGAATCATCTGATTTTGGCGCACTTGGTCGAGCCGGATTTTATACTCTTCGGCATTCGCAAGATCGTGTTTTGGCGCGTAGAAGCCAAATGATTGAAGCAGGATTTGATCATCAAGAATAACAACCTCTTTTTGCTTCACATCAATCTCCTGATGCAGCCGGGCTTTCTGTCGCTCCAGTTGTTGCATAGCTTCCTGGATGCGTCGCTCGCCCGTTTCTCGCTGCTTTGCCAATGCCGTATCAATCTCTTGTTGTCTCGCGGCAAATGCAATTTCAAGGTCAATGGTCTCACGCAACAGACGATCTTTCCGCTCTTTCAGTTCTGTAACCGCTTCCTGCAGTGCGTGGAAGTCCATGTGCTCGGTCTGCAACAGGGTTGCCTGAAGCGTGTCGCGCTCCTTGCTGACCCTATCGAGCTCGGCCTTAATTTTGTTGACGCGGAACGCATCGAGGATGGACATGGCAGCACCCTCCTGTAAAGATGAATTCTTGTTGGGACAAGACCGAGTCACATAACCACGAAGAGGACGATTCGCATATGCGCCTCGTGATTACAGTACCATTACGGCGGCGTTATCCACCGGTCGTTCACTTGACCTGAGGTATCGTTGTGGTAGGATAACGATCCTAGATACTAGAACAGGTGTGTTGATTATGGAGCTTCGGGATCTTGTTCGTGCAATAGATCGTCGTCTTCGTCGGCTAGGCTGGCAGCAGCTTCTGCGCGCTTCCGATCCACCACCTCAAGGTATGCAAAGACACCACGCCGATCATCCTGCGGAAGATCTCCCGCCTTCAATACCAGATCGGCCAATTCAGGCATCGACCGAACAAGAGCAGTAGCGCGATCGGCATCAGGAGTTGCATTATCGCCCATGCCAGATGAACCACCAGACGCAATATCTACTACTCGCCAAAGCGGTATTTCAAATACCCTGGCAAGTTCTTGCAGCGTGGAAAGATCGGGAATGGCAGAGGGGTTCTTTTTGATATTATCAAATGGGCCTCGTGAAAGTCCGGTTTGACGCGCCAGCTCCCGCCAGCTCCAACCGCGAGCGCTGCGCTCACGATTTATCCATTCGAGCAGATTCATGCGCCCGTCCCTATACTCTCTAGGTTCGTAGTTTACTACCAAAAATGTATCTTGACAATACATCTGCAATACCCTATAATATGGCATATTGACATGCCGAACGGCATATGAGGATGCAATGACTACCGAAAAAACAACAGTCAAGTTCCCGGTGGAAATGACCATCGATCAGCGCGATGAGATGGATCTGATCGCCAGCGAACTAGGGTTGGCGCGGGTGCAAGTCATTCGCCTTGCGTGCCGCGATTATGCACGTCGCTTTTTTTTGAGCAACCGGCATATCGAGATGCCAATTGGTATTGAGAATATGCCGGAACCCGCCGACGCCGCAACCTAAGCACCACA
>CALLZL010000563.1 GCA_937859575.1 uncultured Chloroflexota bacterium | reverse complement strand
CCATGTGGCCGCCACCCACCCGCATCCGCGTCGCGGCGCCGCAGCGACCGCGCGCCAAGGGCATGGCAACGAGGTAAACCACATCGAACGCGCGTCATTCCGAAAAGGGCGTAGAGACGGCCCGCCGGGCCGTCTCTACTACCGGGGGTGCGGGGGCGGAGCCTGCCGCAAGTATCGTCATACCCATTTCGCCGAGAAATCCGTCGCCACCGGGCGGCTCAGGATGACATCCCAACCCGGATAAGCGTGTGTAGTCGCCGGTGGCTCTGCAACGCGGTAGAGTAGCGAGCAGCCGACTCGAGCAGAACACATACGCCCTACACTAGTGTGATAGCGAAGCTGTGTTACGGGGCAAGTAATTCATCTATGCTATGATACATATGCGCTCAGATACCAGTATGCTGACAACTGCTTATATCTCGGGTGATAGTTCAAGCGGTAGCTGCATCCCAACCGGAACCGCCGCTGTGCGGCTCACAATCACCACAGCCGCCATGATCTGCGGCTGATAGCAGGCAACCCACGCAGCCGGGCTATAGAGGCAGGCAAGTGCTGTCCAGAGCCAATTTGGCAATTTACCGCTGAGGATGACCCCATGATTCGGGTCGATATACGGCGCGCACATACCCGGCGCATCGCGGTAATCGAGGTAGCCGCCGGCGATACTGAATGTGATACGGGTCACATTACTGCCAATATCGAGTGACCAGCGGAGCGTCTGCCCTTCGAAGTGATAGCCCAGCATGAGAAATGGCGGCGCAACCCAGCCCTGGCGCACATCAAAAACCTGGCATGGTGCCGGTGCTGCCAGTACCGCAAGCGCGGCATACAACCATGTCGGGCCGCGACCATAGATCGCCAGTGGCTCCTCAGGCGGCAGGGTAGCGATAAGTAACGGGAGCTCAGCCGGCTGCCATTGGACAGCATGGTGTGCAGGAAGGGGAGGAAACGCCCGCTCAACATGCAAAACCAGATCGATTGTCGTCAATGCGCGATGGATCTGAAAGAGCTCGTCGGATGACCATGTGCAGCATGCGGCGATGCGATCGAGGAGCAGATCCATGCATGGGCCGGCAGGATCACCATCGCGGTGGAGCCCGTTCAGCACACCCTGCAGTGGTGGCCCGGGGTTGCTGATGTGTTGCGCCGTGGTGAGCGACGACTCGAGGGTTGCAAGAAGGGTGAGTCGGTGGCGGCGGGCGAGTTCCTCCCAACCGATCGCCGCACTCGGATCGGCCGTAAGTACAATTGCGTGCGTACAACACGCCGCAATCTGCTCGGTTTCGGGTGAAAGCTTCCCGCCGGCGTCGACCAACAGCGGCAGGTGACGGCGGGCGATATCGTTGGCCACAGCGGTTGCAAAGGCGGGCGACCATTCACTCCTGACATGGGGGCGAAGCTCGGCGACCAGCGCATCGGGCAGGCGCACACTCCAATCGCCGTCACCGTCGGGGCTGGCGCGCAGCGCATAGTGTGGTATATCGCGGCGGCGGAGGAGAGCGCTCAGATAGTACACCAGAGTGCTCTTGCCGGAATGTGGTGGGCCGCAGATCAGAATAGCGGGAAAGACAGGTTTCATGACGCTTCCATTCACCCTATCGTCACGAGATCTCCCGAAGCCGTGTATTTTTGTCGCCACCCTCGGGAGTCAGCCACAGATTGTGACTCTGGCGCTTGATGAACTCCTGGCACGGGGGCATCCACTCACCGAGACGATTATTATCCACCTGGCACCACGTGGGCCACAGTATCATCATGCCCTACAAAAATTGACGACAATCTTCACCAATGACTCTTACCAGGGCACAGCCATGCGCTTCCGCATGTTACCGATCCTGATCGGACGGCACCCGATAGCCGATCTCTACAACGAGGCAGCACTTGATGCGGCATCATATGGCATCCATCAGCTGATCCAACAACTCAAAGAGCTTGGAGCCGTGATCCACCTGTGTGCTACCGGTGGGCGACGCCTGCTCGGTATGCTGGCAATATCAGCAGCCATGCAGTATTTTGACCAGCATGATCGGATATGGCATCTCTATTCCAGCGACACCGAACGCGCTGTCACCCATCAAGGTGCCCGTCTGCATCGCACGCCCGAAAGCGAGATTGCACTGTTGCGAGTACCGCTTGCCATCCACGGCCCGGCTCGCCAGATCGAACCAGCGCCCCCCATAGCCACGCTCCCTGCCGAGGAATACGAGCGCTGCCGGAGCGTCATCGATCGTCTCTCATTGCGCCAGCGTGATGTGCTCCGCGCAATCGCCGACGGCCTCGAAATTCAAGAGATCGCAGCACGACTTTCGATCACGGTGGCAACCGTGCACCAGCACAAATCGGCAATCTTCAGCGAGTGCCGCAACTGTTGGGGATCAATGCCAGAGCATGTCAAGCTCTACTGGGTACGCGATCGTTTTGCGCCATTCTTCAGCGCCTACCCCTGACGCAGTATATCCGGGCAGACTCGAATAAGGATCCGAGCCGACTTGCAGAATCTTGCGAGTCGACTCGGATCTCGTTCCCCGAACCGGCGTGCTATTCTCAACGGCATATCCGCCAACCCGCGTGGCCGGCATTCCACACTGCTGCGCGGATCGCAGGAGATCGCCATGGTGATGCACGCCCCGATCGCATTG
>CALLZL010000562.1 GCA_937859575.1 uncultured Chloroflexota bacterium | reverse complement strand
CCGATCACGGCGAGTGTGCCAATGTGGCGCATATGTTTGTGCGCGGGTGATGCCATACAAAAACCCCTTGTGGTGTCACCGTATAGTCAGGTACTATACGCCGGTGGCTTCTGGCCGCGCCGATGGGCCGCATCGCGTACCATAGCCTTGATATCATCTTCGGTGATCAATACCGTATCATAGCTCGACTGGCCGATTTCGCGTCGGTTCGCAACGCGCCCCTGCAAGACCAACCCCTCGTCGATCTCGATAATACGAACATCGGTATACCCATGTTCATCTATAAATAACCCGATGGCGCGCAGAACATCCTGGTAGTCGGTACGGCTCAGGCCACGAAAGAGTTTCATCGCACATCCCCCTAACGAAACCAGCCACGCCGCGGTGGTGATTCGATCTTCCGGTTTTCCCGTAGTTCGTGGATCATTTTGCGCAATGTATCTTGTGAAATGACAAAATCGACCGGCACGCGGATGAAGCCCTCCATCGTGGTGCTGTATGTCAGGCCAGCAACGATCCAGCCACGGTCGAATTCAACAATACTGACTTCCGTCAGGTGGTGTTGCTGGATGAAATGCCCGAGTGCCCGCATGATTTCGGTGTACTCAAAGCGCTCATTCTGGCCCGGCATAGGCGCTCCTATCTGCTGCATAGGCAACACGGCTATCGCCGTCGCGCCGGGTGATCCGGCGTGCATCAAGGTATTCGAGTACTGCCAGTGCATACTTACGGCTGCTGCCGAAACGATCGCGAAACTGGGCGACCGTCAGGCTGCCATGCTGTTCAAGCTGCCGGTTGACCCATGCAAGCATCTCGGTGTAGGCACTGTCGGTAAAGAGAATGTCGGGTGCGATCCGCACGACTAGCCCCTGTTCGATCAGCCAGGCCTGGAGATCCGGGGCAAATTCAGGTGCCGGCGGGCTGTATGGCGTGCTGCGGCATGCCGCCAGCCACGCATCGATCTGATCACGCTGTGCGGGTGTCGGCGCCGGCTGAAATCCGCTGAGCCGGATGCCGCTACCGGCATTGCCGAGCACACCATGGCCGCTAAGCACCGTTATCACCACGTCGAATGCAGCGGCACTCAGGGCAAGCCGGCTGCGCAACTCTTCACGTGGCATGGTGGCCCGCAATGGAAAGCGCGTATGATAATCGCCTACATGCTGGCGCAACGCCTGGTGCAGTCGTTCCCATCCGGCAGTAGCGATCAGCCAGGTCGGGGTGCCTGCTGCATCGAGCGCCAGCGGTACCAGCTGCTGCGCCTCGCAGAGTTGCTGCCCGGCGGCGGCGGCGGTCGACGCATCCAGCCCGCTGGTACGCAGCAACTGCTCGAACGGCTGTGGTCGCCCATCGGCCAGCGTCTGTAACAACAGATCAGCCGGCGTGCCGCGGGCCAGTGCCGCGAGCGCCGCACTGACCTCGGCACGGAAACGGCGGTGCCGCGCCGGGGGGGGATCAAGAATACGCCCGCCGCCGAGTGTCTCGCTTGGTGATGGCAGCCGCACGACATAACGATCGCCACGCATGACGGCAATCGGCCGCTCAAGGCGCAACTGCGCCCAGCTCTCCTCGCCGGGTAAGAGCTCGTCGCGGTCGAGCAGAGTGATACGGCATGCGACTTCGGCGGCACCAACAAAGAGATCAAGCCGTGCATTCTGCACAATGGGCCGGGTTGCACCGCTAATGACGCGCAGCTGGACATCGATACGCTCGGTTGGACGCAGTTGCCCCGGAAGCGCCAGTAGATCACCACGTGCCAGGTCGTGATGCGAGATACCCGCCAGATTGACTGCCACGCGAGTGCCGGGCAGTGCGCTTTCGACCTTCTGCTGGTGAGTTTGCAGGCCACGCACGCGTGCGCGCGCCCCGCCCGGCAGGATCTCGAGCTCGTCGCCGACCCGGAGCCGCCCATCGAGCAACGTGCCGGTCACAACTGTTCCAAAACCACCAATGGTAAATGTCCGGTCGATCGACATACGTGGTGCCCCGCGTGCATCGGCACGCGTCGGCAACCGATCAATCTGGGCATCAAGCACCTCAAGCAATTCGGCCAACCCCGCGCCACTGCGAGCCGAAACCGCTACGATCGGAGCATCGGCAAAGCTGGTTTGCCGCAACCGCTCACCGACATCCTCGCGAACCAGGCCAAGCCACTCGGCATCTACCAGATCGGCCTTCGTCAGCACCACCAGGCCCCCACGTACACCCAGCAGATCGAGAATCGCCAGATGCTCTTCGGTCTGTGGCATCACCGACTCATCGGCGGCGATAATCAGCAGTGCGGGGTCGATCCCGCCGACACCCGCCAGCATGTTTTTGATGAATCGCTCGTGCCCGGGAACATCAATCACACTCACGACCCGGCCGCTCGGCAATTGCAGCCACGCGAACCCGAGATCGATCGTCATTTCACGTCGCTGTTCTTCTTCCCAGCGGTCAGGATCAATCCCGGTCAGTGTCTTTACCAATGTCGACTTGCCATGGTCGACATGGCCGGCAGTGCCGATCACATACATTGGCCGTGTCTCGCCTTGCGTTGATGGTATAGCAGTGTGGTTGGAAGTATTACGCTATTCTAACACGCCAAGCGCGTGAGTGCCACGGCATGCTCCCCGCTGCTCCAGGGATTATGCGTTCTCTTTCGCCGCGCCCCCCCGCGCTGGATGGCATCCTGAGCCGCTGTGCGGCGAAGGATCGCTCCGGGGGAAATGACGAACCCGACGTCGCCATCCCATCCCCGAAGAGTTGCGCCACTGCGCTCAGCATGACACCCGACTTCCCCATTCATTGACTGATGCCGCAGGTTGTATTAAGTGCCACAAATAAACGGGAATATATAACACATAAAGATGATACAACAAAAACATAAGACAATATGCCACAATAAATCAATAATTCTTGTTAAGCAAACTGTAATCATGCAGCCGATCGATGCGATGGATGACGGCTGGGGGCACCAATGAGCAGAAGATGAACAGTGCGGCATAGACAGTGGCGGCAGTGGCGTGATACAACTCGGCACATAGGTTGTGGCGCCCCGAAAGCTCTCACCAGCAATCAAAGCGACAAACAGGAGGAGCCAGACACCATGCCTTGTGTACTGATCGTCGAACGTGAAGGAGCTGCCCGCGAGCAGACGAGTATGCTGCTTGAACGTGCCGGATACCATGTGATTCATGCCGCCGATGGGCGGGCAGCACAGCGTATTCTGGTGCGGCAAACCCCAGATCTGATGCTGCTTGATACGCAGCTTCCCGGGCCTAATGGTTTCGAGATCTGCCGCCGGGTGCGGCGCTTTTCGGATGTGCCGCTGATTTTGCTGAGTAGTCTCCCGACGACCGAGGATCTGGTGCGTGGCTTGAATCTCGGAGCCGATGACTTTATTGGCCGGCCATTCACGGCCACCGAGCTACTGGTGCGTGCTCAGGCGCTCTTACGGCGCTGCGAGCGGGCACGTCGGCCGCCAAGCGACGAAGTGCTGTGTGGAAGTTGGCGACTCGATCCACGGCGCTTGAACTGCCGGCTTGGCGAAGATGCGCCGATCGAGCTCACGCCCCGCGAGTTGCACCTGCTTTCATTCCTCATGCGGCATAGTGGTCGCGTCTGCACCACCGGTCAGATCGCTCAGCATGTCTGGGGGTTTGCCGGAAACCAGGCACGCAGTATCGTCGCAACCTTTGTCTGGCGGCTGCGCCTGAAGCTTGAAGGCGATACCCGTATGCCGCGCCATATCCTCACGGTTCGTAATGTCGGGTATACCTTCCAGCCATAATACGCCGGTCGCTATTATCACTGATAGAACCTCTCGGATCCGCCGGTTCCCTCAACTACCAGGCCATTGCTATTGCTGCCGATAATCGTCATGCCTCTGCCGTCTATAATGTCGTCGACATATTGGAGTGCAGGAGGCCGGGGTGCGGCAGCGGTTGCGCGGGTTTCTGTTTGGTGAATATACGATTGCTCAGGGATCGGCGATCTTCATTGGCGCATTTTTGATCTCGGCAGCGCTGGGAGTCGTGCGCCAGGTGCTGTTCAACGCCCAGTTCGGTGCCGGCGCGGAGGCGAGCGCCTACTATGCGGCGTTCCGCATGCCGGACACGATAGCAAACCTGATCAGCGGTGGGGCGCTTTCGAATGCCATGATCCCGGTGTTGCTACGCGCTGCGCATGCCGGCGGTGATCAGGCTGAAGAGCATCTGGCCAACCTGGTGCTGACGCTGCTGACCCTGGTGGTTGCGCTGTTTGTTGCAATCTCGTGGCTGGCGGCACCCTGGTTCGTGCGTGTCGTGCTGGCACCGGGGTTTGATGCACCGACTGCCGCACTGGCGGTAACGCTCACGCGCATGCTGTTGCTGCAAGTGTTGCTGGCGGTGACAAGTAGTGTAGCCATTGCACTGCTCAACCGGCGCAACCAGTTCGTCCTGACCGGGCTGGTGATCGCGAGCACGAATATCACGATTGTGGCCGGCATCCCCGCGGCACACTATATCCTGGGTGTCGGGTTCTATGGGCCGAGTCTCGGGGAGCTGGCGGATGCATTGTTCCCGATCGCCATTCTGTTG
>CALLZL010000561.1 GCA_937859575.1 uncultured Chloroflexota bacterium | reverse complement strand
CGCTGAACACCGCGATCACCATCGGTACGGTTGTGTCGTTGACGATTGGTGCTCTGCTGGCGCTCGATGGCATCCTGACGATCGGCCAGGTGTATCTGATCTTCGCCTATACCAGCATGCTTGAGCAACCGGTCGAGGAGTTGATGCGCCAGCTTGACGATCTGCAGCAGGCAACCGCCGGTATTGCGCGTGTGCAGCAGCTGTTCGCCACCGTGCCGCATGTGGCCGATGCGGCACAGCATGTTCCGCTTCCCGAGGGGCCGCTCTCGGTCGAGATCGATGCGCTCCGTTTTGCCTACCCCGACGACGAGCCGGTGCTGCATGATGTGGCGGCACTGGTGCCACCGGGCAGCATCCTCGGGTTGTTGGGGCGTACCGGCAGCGGCAAGACCACCCTGACGCGCCTGTTGCTCCGGTTGTATGATCCGACTGGCGGTGCGTTGCGGCTGGGTGGGGTTGACCTGCGCCATGTGACCAATGCCGATCTCCGTTCTCGGGTAGCAATCGTCACCCAGGATATTCAGCTGTTTAGTGCGACGGTGCGCGACAACCTGACCTTTTTTGATGCCACGATCTCTGATGCACGGCTTATGGCGGCCCTCGATACGCTCGGGATGGGCGATTGGGTGCGTGCGCTCCCCGATGGGCTCGACACCAAACTGGCTTCGGGCGGCTCGGGTCTTTCGGCGGGGCAGGCGCAGCTGCTGGCATTTGCGCGTGCCTTTCTGCGCGATCCCGGGCTGGTGATTCTTGATGAGGCATCATCGCGGCTCGATCCGGCCACCGAGCGCCGGCTCGAACATGCACTCACGCAGCTGCTCGATGGGCGAACCGCAATTATCATTGCCCATCGCCTGCAAACACTTGAGCGCGTCGATCAGATCATGATACTGGAAGGTGGCCGGGTGCGTGAGCGTGGGCTGCGCGCCGAGCTTGTGCGCGACCCCGACTCGCGCTTTGCACAGTTGCTGCGTGTCGGCATGGAAGATGCGCTGGCCTAGCGATTGCGCCCCGCAGGCGCGTTCTAAAGCTAGGTGCAACACAATTGATCATTGGGATCGGGCGCATCCTGGAAATGTAGGCATTTCGTTCTGCACTCGGCTATAGTGAGCAGATCATGAAGACTCCCATCCAGCCCGGCATCACGCATTCTTCCTGGTGGCATATTGCGCGCCTGATTGCGTTTCGGCCGGGGCTCTACATTCTGAGTACCCTAGGGATCATGGGGTTCTATCTGTGGCCGCTGGCCACCGGCCTGCTTGTGCGCCAGATCTTCGACCTGCTTTCGAACCGGATGCCGGTTGATGATGCACGGGCAACAATCTGGATGCTCGCAGCCGTGCTGATCGGTGTGGCGCTGGTGCGCTCGGTGTCGGCGCTGGCCTACCCGTTCGGCGAACGAGCGGCCATGCTGCTGGCCGAGGCACTCATGCGGCACAACCTGCTGCGCCGGATCATGGCGCGACCCGGTGCCAATCCACTACCGCCAGGCTCATCACCGGGCGAAGCCGTCAGCCGCCTGCGTGACGATACGGCACATATCAGCGAGTTTATGGTCTGGACGGCCGATCCAATCGGGCAGATTCTGGCGTTTGGGATCGCATTTGTGACACTGGCGCGCATCGATCTGCAGATTACACTGCTTGGCTTCCTGCCGCTGGTAATCATCCTGGCAGGTGTCAATCTGTTGAATCATCGCATTCGGCACTATCGCAAACTAAACCAGGAGTCGATCGGGCAGGTGACCGGGCTGCTTGGTGAACTATTCGGCGCGGTACAGGCGGTTAAGGTTGCCGGCGCGGAACGGCATGTTGTGGCACACCTGCAGCGGGTCAACGAGATCCGGCGGGCGGCTGCATTGCGCGATCAGCTGCTGAGCAACCTGATCAGTGCGTTTTCGTTCGGGGCGGCGAATATCGCCACCGGAGTGTTGCTGATCCTCGCAGCACAGTCGCTGCAGTCGGGCCAGTTTACGGTTGGTGATTTTGCCCTGTTTGCCTCGTACCTTGGTTGGATGGCATTTGTGATCGGCATGGTCGGCGGCTATGTGGCACGCTATCAGCAGGTGGGGATCTCGTTGCGGCGTGTTATCGAGCTATTACAGGGTGCGCCGGAGGATCTGCTGACCCAGCACGACCGTGATGTGCGCATGCGTGGCGCGCTTCCTGCGCCGGTTGCACATGCCGGGCAGGCACAGCATGCCTTCCAGAGCCTGGCGATCAGTGGGTTAACCTATCACTACCCCGGCAGCCGGCATGGTATTACGGCCGTCGATCTGCGTATCGAACGCGGCCAGTTTGTCGTGATCACTGGGCGCATCGGTAGTGGCAAAAGCACCCTGTTGCGGGTGCTGCTCGGCTTACTGCCGCCCCAGGCCGGCGAACTGAAGTGGAACGACCGGCGGATCGATGATCCGGCCGCATTCATGATTCCGCCGCATGTCGCCTATACACCACAGGTGCCGCGACTCTTCAGCGAAACCCTGCGCGATAACCTATTGATGGGGTTGCAGGCCGGAACCGGAGCGGAAGAACAGCTGCACACCGCACTCTATCAGGCAGTGCTCGATGACGATATCCCGACACTCGACCATGGCCTTGAGACCATGGTCGGGCCACGCGGCGTGCGCTTGAGCGGCGGGCAGATGCAGCGTGCCGCCGCAGCGCGTATGTTCGTGCGCCGGCCGGAATTACTGGTCTTCGATGACCTATCGAGTGCCCTTGATGTCGAGACCGAGCGTGTGCTGTGGGAACGCCTGGCGGCGACGCCCAACCAGTATGCTGTGATTGCCGTTTCGCATCGCCGCGCCGCGCTGCAGCGTGCCGATTCGATCATCGTGCTGAAGGCGGGCCGTGTCGAAGCACAGGGGCGGCTCGATGAACTGCTGGCCCGGAGCAGCGAACTACGCGAGTTGTGGCAGAGCGAGAACGATCGCTGAGCAGAGCGATAAGCAAGCGTATCGGTGCGCCTCTGCGGCGCTGATCAGGGGCTGACCATGACAGCGCAGAGGCGCGGAAGACCGTAAATACATCAGGGATGCAGGGCGCGCCGCAGGGCGTTCATGATATCACGTGTGTATGCCTGGCTGGTGCGCGCCTCGGCCGCCATATTGAAGCCGTGGTAGGCTCCGGGGTAGACATGGAGCTCGGTTGGTACCCCGGCGCGCATGAGCCGGCGTGCATATTCGAGATCCTCTTCGAGGAAGAGATCGAGCGCCCCGACACTAATAAAAGTGGCCGGCAGGTTCGCCAGATCTTCGGCCCGGGCAGCGGCAGCATACGGCGAGACCCCCGGCGAGCCGGGTTCCTGGCCGAGCAGTGCAGTCCAGCCGAAACGATTGGCATCATGAGTCCAGAGAAACTCACCGGTATAGGGATGTGGATCACTCGTCGTGACGGTGCGGTCGTCGAGCATGGGATAGATCAGGAGTTGGAAAACCAGCTGCACCTCGCCACGATCACGGGTCAGCAGACCCAACGCGGCTGCCAGGCCGCCGCCGGCACTCGCGCCGCCGATCGCAAGCCGGCCAGGATCCACCCCCAGTTCGCCCGCATTGGTATGCAGCCACTTGAGCGCCGCATAACAGTCTTCGACCGGGCCGGGATGCGGTGTATCGGGGGCCAGCCGGTAATCGACCGAGACGGCCGCACAGCCAAGTTCGGTAACCATCGCCTTCACCGTCAGGTCATCCATCTCGGCATTGCCGATCACATACCCACCACCATGAATCCAGAGCAGGGCAGGCAGTGGGCGTGCCGCACTCTTCGGCTGATAGATCAGCACCGGTACGTCGGGTGCGCCTGCCGGGCCTGGCACCGTGCGCTTGCTCACCTCGATATCGGGGAAGTCGGGTGCCAGTGCACTCATCTGGGCCATCATCTGAGCCATGCCGGTGCGAACATCCGCGAGATTCTCGCGAGTGAACTGAAGGGGTGGAAACGCATCGAGGAAGGCGACCAGCTCGGGATCAATCAGGTGGCGCGTGTTCATGGGGGTCCTTTCTGTACGATCCTTAGCGATACATGATCACGACGGATTGGTATCGTCGTGGAGAGCTACTCGATGCGTTGCAGTGGGTCTCCGGCGCACGAATGTCGCTGCGGTTGGGCGCGGTGAATACGGCTCATCAACCGTCTGCAGTTCGCACTAGAGCCGCTTATATACATAATCATCTGATGCGGGTATTTTGATTATAGAAGTATCTGCATAGCTCGTCAAGGTAGGCTCAGTAGGGCGTATGCGTTCTCACGACGCCCGGCGGTCATGCTGCGCGCAGCGAAGCATCGCTCGGAGTATAGGGCAGCAATACTGGGCTGGCTCCTTCGCGCGGAGAGATCCTTGCCGCATAGCGGCTCACAGACCGCATCCTGGGAGCGCGGGCGTCCCGCCCTCATGCACGCAAGATGCGTGCGCTGCCAATGATGCGCCGTGTTGACCGGCGATAACCCGCTCTGGTTCAGCCAGTGTTTCCAGGATCTATCCATTACTGAGAAGTTTGCTAATCGCCAAACTGCGCCTGGTGTAGCCGGCTATAGATGCCGCCGCTGTTGAGCAGTTCATGG
>CALLZL010000560.1 GCA_937859575.1 uncultured Chloroflexota bacterium | reverse complement strand
ATGCGCGCCGCGCTGACGGGCGGCCAGGACCATGTCGAAGTCGTGAAAGCCGCGATCCCACAGCACCAACATACCGCGGGTCACCGAGCGCAGCAGGCGGAAGCCACCCACCCGTTCGCTGGTGTGGCAGGGCCAGAAGCCCGCATCGACGACGACATGCGTGCCGCACTCGACCAGATAGACCCCCTGGAGTTGCGGAAAGGCACTTGCGCCGCGCGCGCTGGTGTGGCGTCCGAACGCCTTGGCATTGGCCGGTGTATCGGGCACATCTTCGCTGGTGCCATCAATCGCCATCAGGCGCAGCCCGAACAGGAAGGCCCCACGGGTCTGCGGCGTCGCAATCGGCTGACAGACCTGCTGAAACAGCGCCACCACGGGACGTGCGCCCAACTGCTGGCGGCGATAGGCCAACGCGCTGTCGGTGGGCAGGGGTACCTCCGGATCGGGCCAGAGCAACCGCAAGCCGCGCGCCAGCTTGCGGAACACGCCGCTGATGGCCACGGTGGGGAACAGATGCAGGGCGATCACCAGCCAGACGGTCAGGACGGCGGTCATGCGGCGGGCACGCACTTCCGCCACCCCTTCTTGGGCGATGACCTGCGTGATGGCCGTCGTCGGGATGGCCTGACTGAGGGCCTCAACGGTCAGCATATGACTGAACTTGCATGGCACGGTGATCTCGCGTATCGTAAATGGCACGAGGTGGCTCCTGTTGGCAGACTTTCGCGGTTGACACTCGAAAGTATGCCAGAGAAGCTGCCTCGTTGCTTATTTGAAAGGTATTGCGTCTAGATCCCCGCGAAGGCGATGCGGGCCGCCCAGGCGATGCTGAAAGGCATCGTGGAACTGGTGCCAGTGGATCGCTGGCAGGTGCTTGCGGGCAAGCAGTGGCGAGGTCACGCGTAAGCTGATCACGTACACGCGGATGACGTAGAGAGACCCCGGCGACGGAGCGCCGCTGACCGTGTGGTGTTCAGCACAGCTGTTCGCGTTGCCTGAGCGTGTCTGCTTGACCTGAGCAATCATCCGTTATGTGGGCAAGCTCACAGTTCTCGCCACAGCAACGATCTACACTGGTTCCAGCGAGTACGCAAACGGGGCCGACGCCCCAACACAGGAGAAAGCACAATGGCAACCATAGTACGAACGCAGAGTACCATGAAACACAAGGTCATCGCCGGGGTGGCTGGTGGGCTGGCGGGTGGGCTGGTCTTCGGGATACTCATGGCGATGATGGGCATGCTGCCGATGATCGCTGGCCTGGTTGGTAGTAGCTCGGCAGTGGTGGGTTTCCTGGTTCACATAGTGATCAGCGCGGTGATTGGCGCTAGCTTCGGGGTACTCTTCGGCACCCGTAGCGTAGACTTCGGCCAGGGTGCCATCTGGGGTCTCGTCTACGGAGCGATCTGGTGGGTGCTCGGCCCGCTCGTGATCATGCTGCTGATGATGGGGATGGGCCATCAGTTTGGCATGGCGCTCTCCGGCCCGATGCTGATGAGCCTCATGGGTCACCTGATCTATGGCGTCATCACAGGTCTCGTCTTTGCCTGGTTTGTCCGGCGCTGATCTTGACGGTGATCGTATCGCTTCTTCCGCGCCTGAGGTGGCGCGGCGGCTGCACCAGGAGCAAATCGATGCGGTGCTGCTGACACCTGCCTGAGGGATCTGCAACCAGTCTGTGGGACTGGTCGCACGGGCGATCGAGGCCGCCGGGATCGCGACGGTGTGCGTGGTCGGGCTGCGCGAGATCGCAGAGCTGGTGCGCTCGCCTGAGCACCTCAGGCGGGAAATAGTGGTTGCCCTCGACGACTACCGTCGCGTCGCTCTCGGCGATCACGACGCCATTCCAGATTGCGCGTGCCATAATGTAGGTACTCCTATGATTCTGCTTCAACACGTGTAGCCCAGTATGTCACCGGCTGGGCAGCCCTTCTGTGAGCCAGTGCACAGAAGGCGCGCGCTTACCTGAGGCGGAGGATCTCATCCTGGGC
Organism: uncultured Chloroflexota bacterium; assembly: GCA_937859575.1. Lineage (GTDB taxonomy): Bacteria > Chloroflexota > Chloroflexia > Chloroflexales > Roseiflexaceae > CALLZL01. Next base: position 2,576 of record CALLZL010000560.1, on the reverse strand, counting down.
GAAGAGCGGCCCGACCTCCAGGCCGAGGCTGGCGTAGAGCTGCGGCGGGACGCCAATGTCGGCCAGGTAGAGTTCGCCCACGTAGGGTGCCGCCTCTGCGGTGAGCAGCCCGGACGGCCAGGCTGTAGATGGTACCCGAGCCCGCGTCGAGCCCCGAGGGTGTGTCGAGCGCCAGGATCGGCGCCCTCTGCCCATTCGCCCAGCCGATCAGCGCGGCGGCCCGCTCAGGCTGTAGCCGATCACTCCGTCGAGCACTGCGTCGGCAGGGCCGAGTCGCGCGACCTGGTCGGTGCCGACGACCTGGAGGCCCAGCCGGAGGACAATGGGCAGCTGATGGGCGGGCACCTCGTTGAAGGCGCTCATCTCTTTTGTGAGCGCCAAAACAACCTGGGCGCCCCATATATGCAGGCGGCGCGCGGCCACCAGGGCGCCGCCGCCGTTGCCGCCGGTGCCGGCCAATACGATGACGCGCTTGCCGCGCGGGTCGCCATCCAGGTAGCGGGTGCGCACCAGGTGGGCCAGGTGCCGGCCGGCGTGCTCCATCATTTGCATCAGTAGGATGCCATAGTCCTCGATCATGGCGCGGTCGACCTCGATCATCTGCGCGCGGGTGAGGGCAGGGATAGGGGTAGCTGAATCGATCACGGATGTTGCTCCTTCGCACGGCGGCGCTGCCGCCGGTGTTGCGCTGCGGACAGCGCCGCGGCGACAACGACCAGGCCGAAGGCGAGGAACAGCACCGCAATCGTCTGCGGAGCGCGCTCGCCAAGGAAAGCGTACAGGAAGGTGGCAAGCGCGATGCCGAGGGCTGTGGCGACGAGGAACCAGCGGAAGCGCAGCGCGCTGAGCCCGGCGGCGTACGAAATCAGGTCGAATGAGACGATTGGCACCAGGCGGGCTACCAGCACTGCCCAGGCGCCGTAGCGCGCGAACCAGGCGTCGATGGAGGCGAGCCCGCGCTTACCCACCAGGGCCTCGACCGCGTTGCGACCGAGGCCGCGGCCGATCCAGAAGCTGATGGTGGATGCGAGCAGGGCGCTGCCGAAGATCAGCAGACCGCCCCAGAAGGTCCCGAAGGCCAGGCCGTTGGCGAAGGCCAGCAGCGGCGCGATGAGGGTCTGCAGCACCATCAGCAGAGCTGAGATGACCGGTGCCCAGGTGCCAAACGAGAGCAGGTAGTCGCGCAGCGCGGCCACATCGCCGCGGGCCAGCAGGCCTGCCCCCCGGTCGACCTCGGTGCGCAGTGACGGGATCAGTAGGTAGGCTGCGGCCGCAATGGTGATCAGCGTTAGCGACCCAACGAGACGAAGGCGACGGATCGCGGCCGCGCTGTGCAGCCAGGGTCCGATGAGACTGCACCTCCTCCACAGCGCCAGACGCCAACGAGTAATCAGGCGCAAGCGTCCGAGGCGCTTGCGCTACCACTGCGACGGGTACAGGTAGGCACTGTCGTGATTATTCTAGCCGTGACAGTGCTGCTGAGTCTGGCAGTGCTTGGGCGCACCCAGAGCTATCTTGTTCGCCAGAACGAGGACTACGCCCGCCAGCTGGCGTTCCACCTCAATGACGTGCTGTTCGCCGAGTTCGCTGATCGGCTGCAGCTCCCGGCAGACAGCCTGCTTCCTGACACCAGCGCGCTCGATATCGCCGTTCGGCATCTCCTGATCGGCCTGGATGTGACACGACTGGCGATCTACGACCGCCCAGCGCCGGTTAAGCACACAGGACTGGGCCAGCTGCCGGCGTGGCTCCAGACAAGCGTGAACCGGCCGCAGATCTATGTCACACTGGGCACGCTGTTCAACAGCCGTACGGATGTCTTCGCGCAGATTCTGACGGCCCTGCGCGACGAGCCGGTCGAGATCATCGTCACGGTTGGGCGCGACGGGGATCCCGCACAGTTTGGGCCGCAGCCGCCCAATGTCCACATCGAGCGTTTCGTGCCGCAGAACCTGCTGTACCCGCATTGTGCTGCGGCGGTGATTCATGGCGGATCAGGAACCATGATCGGTGCACTTCAGCATGGCCTGCCGCTGGTCGTCATGCCGCTCGGCGCGGATCACCCCGGTAATACCCTGGGGGCACAAGCCGCGGGCGTCGCGCGGGTACTCGACCCCGCGCGGATGACGACAGAAGATGTGCGTGACGCGGTTTTGGCGCTTCTGACCCGGAGTGCGTGCAGATGCGGTCGGATTGCGACGGCAACGTGATCGTCCATCGCTTACTCCAGCCGCTTTTCCTTCAGCCGCCGCTGGAGTGCGGCCGAGCCTATGTACGGCGCAGTCGCTTCCCGTAGCCGCGTATCGAAGGCGGCCCGCTGCCCCTGATGCACCGCGAGATCACGCAGTTCGGCGAGCAGGGCCACCCCTTCATCGTAGCCGCTCGCGGTGCGCTTCGCCAACAGTCCGGGGATGCTGGCCCAGACCTGCGCCTCGCGTTTCGCCAACGCCTCCAGCTTTGCCAGCCGGGCACGCTCGGCTGCCAGGCGCTCGCGCTGTGCCCGCTGTTGTTGCTGGCGCATCGCTGCCGCCTGAAGCTCACGAAATGTGCGGCGTTGCGTGGTGTTGGCTGACAGA
>CALLZL010000559.1 GCA_937859575.1 uncultured Chloroflexota bacterium | reverse complement strand
TCGCCGCAACCATCGCGGTATGTGGGTCGAGTTCTTCGAAATGCGTCTGGCCCGCGAGGAGTGGTTTGCCCGCCGGCCGGTACGGCAGTATTAACCCGGAGCGCGTATGTCGTTAATTGCCGGCAACCTGAGCGCGATACAGCGTATTCTCGACGGCGACCAGATCGAGTGGGCGGTGTGTGCCGGCGCGGCAGCGCATCTGTATGGCACGCGCCGGCCGATCAGGGATGTTGATATTCTGGTTGCTCCGGGGGCCCTGGCGGCTATTGCGCGCCTGCTCAATCAGCAGCAGAAGACGGTGCAGTTCGATGGCCGGCGCATCCTGTGGCGCGGTATCGAACTGATTGACGACCTGAGTGTGCGCCGCAACGGCATGATCTTTCCGCTGACCTTTGATCCCCCGATGCGCGAACGGTTACGCCGCATGCCGCTGCTCGGCGCCCCGGTAGCCGTCCAGCCGCCCGAGGATGTCGTGTTGCATAAGCTGCTGCTCGATCGCGGTGCCGCTGAAGGAAAGCACGACCATGACGATGCCCTGGGGATCGTGCGCCGCCAGCAGCTGGATGCAGCCTATCTGAAACGGCGTATGCAACTGATGCGCTTCGAAGCAACGGCAGCGCTTGCCGCCATAGGGGTGGTGCTCTCAGATTCGTGAGAGTATGGAACTTCTCGTGGCTCCGGTTCGTCTTTCTGCCAGATACAACATCCGCCTACCTCGGGCGAAAAGGAGAACCGTATGCGCCGCTTGCTGCCGTTATTGCTGCTGGCCAGCCTCTTCGCCGCCTGTGCCGGCCCGGCTCCTACGCCGACACCCACACCCCTGCCGACGGTTGAACCGGCTCGCCCGCCGACACCTGCCGCACCGCTGCGTTATACCCCGCCGGTAGCGGCCGACCTTGCACCGGTGCTGGTGGCACAATCACCGGCACGCGGGGCGGCAATGCAACCTGATGATCCGATTGAACTGATCTTTGACCGGCCGATGAACCAGGCGGCAACAGCGGCGGCCCTGACGGTTGGCCCGGGGATCGCAGGGATGGTGAGCTGGCCTGATGCACGCACCCTGCGCTTCACCCCCGATCAGCCGCTGCAACGTGCCGAACTGCTTGATCTGCGCCTTGATACGGCGGTTGCGTTTTCCGGCGCGGGCCCGCCGGGGCCCCTACGGCCGCGGGGTCCCCTCACCGGGCTCCCCCTCGCGGGTTCACTCGAGGGCGCAGAGGTTATCCCCGCCGATGGTTCGCAGGAAGTGCAAGCTGATGCGACGATCACGGTCTTCTTCAACCGGCCGGTTGTTGCTCTGACAACCGTGGCCCAGCAGGCAAATCTGCCCCAGCCGCTGAGTTTCGATCCACCAATTGCCGGGCGTGGCGAATGGCTCAGCACCGCGATCTATGCGTTCCGCCCGGCGGCCCCACTGCCCGGTGGCACCAGCTTCAGCGGGCGGATTGCCGCCGGCCTGACCGATACGCTCGGCAACCCGCTATCGGCCGAGTATCGCTGGAGCTTCAGCACGGCACGGCCGCAGGTGGTGTTCGATACGATCGGCGACGGTGCTGTGCAGGTAGCCGTCGAACCGACCATTATGTTGCAGTTTAATCAGCCGATTGATGCCGGCACAGCCCGCAATGCCTTCCGCCTGCGCGATGCCGGCGGTGCAACTGTTGCCGGTACGGTGCTGGTAACCGAAGCCACCCTGACCTTCACACCATCCAGCCGGCTCGATTTCGACAGCGCCTATACGGTTGAGGTTGATACCAGCCTGACCGGATCGGCAGGTGGGCTCGGCATGGCACAACCATACCGCAGCAGCTTTCGTACCTCGCCGCTACCGCGTATTCTCACGACCGAACCGACTGACGGCCGGCAGGATGTACCACCCGGTACTGGCTTTGTGATCCAGTTCAGTGCGCCAATCGAACCGGGTACAGTGATGGCGAACCTCAGCTTTAATCCGCCACTGCAACAGACCGAAACCTATACGTATTACGATACGTACAGCAATATCTTCTTCATCAATTTCGGCGCTCGCCCTTCAACCGACTATAGCGTTGCGATTGGGCCGGATATTGTCGATCGCTACGGCAACCGCACCGGCCAGAGCCTGCTGGTCAACTTCCGCACCACCCCGCTACAACCCGAAGCCTACCTGCTGACCCCTGGCCTCTTCGTGACCCACGATACCGCCAATCCGGCACGTGCCGCCATCCGCAGTGTGAATATCGATCGTCTCGCCATGACCCTCTGGCGGGTGCCGGTCGATCAACTGGCCAATCCATCGTTCGACTGGTATTCGCAGGTTCCTCCGGCGGCCGTCGAAGTACGTCGCTGGCAAGAATCGATCAGCATCACCGAGAATGTGCCGGCGATCAACCGCATTGATCTGGTGCCGGGTGGTGGGCGACTCGAACCAGGCGCGTATCTGCTGCGCCTCGAAGGCACCAACCAGGGGCCACAACAGTATGTCATTCTGGCATCAACGATCCACCTGACGCTGAAACAGGCCGAACGCGATGCCCTGATCTGGGCGGTTGATCAGCAGAGCGGCCGACCGATCAGTGGCCTGGATATCGACCTTTTCGACGGCCAGGGAACGGCGCTCGGCAGCGTGACAACCGGGAGCGATGGGGTGGCAACCACCCGCCTGGCGCGCCGCGATAACTATGGCTTACTAGCGCTGGCCCGCACACCATTTGCCGCTGTTTCGTCGAATTGGGCGCAGAGCGCCGGCCCATGGGATTTCGGCCTGCCGGGTGCCTACGACCTGGCCGAACTGACGGCACATCTGTATACCGACCGGCCGATCTACCGTGCCGGCCAGCAGGTTCATTACAAAGGGATTCTGCGCAACGATGACGATGTACGCTTCAGCCTGCCGCAAGCGCGGAGTGTCGATGTGCTGGTGAGCGATCCAACCGGCAATGCCATCGCTCGTGAAACACTGCCGCTCAGCAGCTTCGGCAGTTTCAGCAGCAGCTTCGACCTGCCGGCCGGTGCGGCACTTGGCGACTATACGATCTCGGCGCAGTTCGGCGACGCCTGGTTTAATACCACATTCCAGGTCGCCGCCTACCGCCCACCCGAGATCGAAACCAGCGTGATACCGGCCCAACCCGAGATCATTCGTGGGTCGGCAAGTAGCGCCGCTATTACGGTGAACTACTTCTTTGGTGCGGCAGCGGCCGGTATTCCAGTGGCATGGAATGTGCTGGCCGAACCGTATGCCTTCAGCCCCGACTGGGGTGGGCGCTACCAGTTCGGTGATTACGACGATCCCTGGATCTGCATCTTCTGCTGGTGGCAACCGGTACCGCCGGCGCAGCCGATCCTGAGCGGCAGCGGCACTACCGACACGCAGGGGCGGCTGGCGATCCAGCTGCCGGCAGAGTTGCGCGATACTCAGGGCAATGCAATCACGCGGAGTGTCCGGCTGACGATTGAAGCGACCGCAACCGGGCCGTATAACCAGGCGATCAGCGGTCGCAGCAGCATGGTTGTGCATGCCGGTGATCGCTATATCGGCCTGGCGGCGCAGAGCTACCTTGGCCGTGCCGGCAGCGAACAGCCGATCGATCTGGTGCTGAGTGATATCAGCGGCCGACGGATGGCCGGGCAGCGTGTCGATGTTGATGTTGTGCGTTACACATGGGAAAACACCCAGGTTACTCGTGATGGGGCAACCTTCTGGGAATGGCGTGAGATCCGCACCCCTGTCGGCAGCCAGACGATCACCACCGATGCACAGGGGGCGGCGGTCGTGCGCTTTACCCCGACCGAAGGCGGTTCGTACCGTGTACTGGCTCGTACCATCGATGGTGGCGGGCGTGAAGTGCGTAGTTCGATCTTCGTCTGGGTTTCCGGTGCAAGCGACATTAGCTGGCGGCGTGATAACAATGATCGGATCGACCTGATTGCCGATCGTACCCGATATACCCCCGGCGAAACCGCCTCGATCCTGATCCCGTCACCCTTCCAGGGGCCGCATTGGGCGCTGATCACGATCGAACGCGGCCATATCATCAGCCACGAAGTTCGGCAGGTCAGCAGTAACAGTATTGTCTACCAGCTGCCGATCAGTGCCGATCACGCGCCGAATGTCTATGTGAGTGTGACGCTCTTCAGCGCACCACCAGGGGCCGGTGCCCCGGCCGAATATAAAGTCGGCCTGCTGGCATTGGCGGTTGAACCGGTTGCGCACCAGCCCCAGGTGCCCCTAACGGCATCCCCCGGCGGCTCTGCCCCACCGGGGAGGGCGGTGTTCTCCGATATTCGGGTACGCGACCCTGCCGGCCAGCCGGTCGCCGCTGAACTCTCGCTTGATGTGGTCGATAAGGCGATCCTGACGTTACAGCCACGCCAACCGAATGCCATTGGCGAAGCATTCTACGGCCTGCGGCCACTGGCGATCAGCACCAGCGCGGCGCTGAGCATTTCGCTCGATCGGTTGCTGCAGTTGGCCGCATTACAACAGGCGCAACAGGCACCACCCGGTTTCGGTGCCATTGATCGCGGCATGGCGGGCCGCGCTGCCCAAGCCCAGCCCGCCCCCACCGCCATGCCGG
>CALLZL010000558.1 GCA_937859575.1 uncultured Chloroflexota bacterium | reverse complement strand
GATGGCACCGGTAGGGGCGGGGCTCTGACCCCCCCCCTTCGTTTTCCCCCCCCAGCGCCGTTCCGCCCCCCCCGGCGCCTCCGCCCGGAACCCCCCCCATGGCCCCCCGGGGGGGGGGGCCAGGACCCCCCCCCCGCCGGGGGGTAGAAGTGGGGGTTGAGAAAATTGGGACCCAGAAGAAGGGGGGGTAATACTCTGCAACCGCCACTGCCACCAGTTCAGGGCAGAAGTAGCCGGCGTAGCTTTCGCCGATGCCGATCACCCCGCCATCGGTATGGATCTCGATCAGTGCCGCACTGCGCAGGCGGCGTGCTTCGAGCAGAAAGGGATCAGCAGTACACGGCCCGGTGAGCAGCACGGTCTTGACATCAGTTATTTTCATCGACCCCTCCGGCATCACGCCGTATTCGTACCCAGTGGATATCGAGTGTCGCACCCGAACCCGCGTAATAGGCAACCAGCAGATCACCATCAGGCAGCAGGAGCGAAAACGGCAAGCCGAAGCTCCAGATCCCCATGTCGGCCAGGGCAGCACCGGTTGTGTCGGCCGAGCCTGCCGCCGCCGAGTGGTGCTGGTAGATCACCAGATCACTTGCCGGATCAAACGCCGCCGCCAGATCCGGCGCGTAGCGAATTCGAATGGCACAACTGCCGAAACGATCGACATACGGCAGCACCACCCCACCATCAGGCAACACGGTCGGGCGGCCCGGTTGATCGGCAAACCCCAGATCCTCAGCGACCGACCAGTGCTTCCCGCCATCGCTGCTGACGCGGCGATGGATATTGTGGTAGCGATTCGCTTCGCGGTTGAAGGTCCAGACAAACGCACCAATACGGCCATCGTGTGCCACCGCGAGGCGTTGATCCCAGTTGAAGATCTGCCCGGCCGGATCGGCACCGGCGACATACGGCGAACCCCAGCTTGCGCCACCATCGGCCGAATGGAACAGTACCACCTGCTGCCGCCAGGGGTTCGAATCGTGGTAGTGTTTATTACTCTCGATGCTCATCACCAGCGTGCCATCGGGCAACGATACCAATGGCGAGGTAAGGCTCGGCGGGCCAAGCTCAGCGGGCAGTGTGATTTGCCGCCAGGCCGACCAACTGTGGCCGGCATCGGGCGATTCGGCGAGCAGGATCGCCATCGGCAGGCAGCCTTCGGTCTGCGGGTTGGAGAGCCGCGCTCCGGGGTAGGCCGCGTGATCGACCCACATGGCAGCCGCCAGCAATCGATCCGGTGCCGCCTGCGTCAGGTAGCAGAGTTTGAGGCCGGCATGCGGCTCATCGAAGGGGGTGATCGGCGCGCTCCACGTACGCCCCCCATCGGCTGATCGGCGCAGTTCGATCGTCTCATCGGCGCAATCTTTGGTCGAGCCAGTGCGGTAGGTCGCCAATAGCCCGCCATCGGGCAGTGCAAGCAGCATCGGGAAGGTTAGCGTGGCGCGGGGGGTGCCGGCTATGCCGGCAGCCAGCATGCCGCGTTCGATGATCCTCATGAGCTGATCCAATCGGCGAAGCGTTCGTAGAAGATCCGCCGGCATGCATCGAACTCGGCATCACTCATGCCCTGGTAGGGCGACAGAAGACGCAGGGGCATGGCCTCCATGCCGCTGAGGCGCACAATTGCTTTGTCGTAGGTACCATCGATCCGCTCGCCGCTTATTGGCGCAAACACCTCGCCAAAGAAGCGCATGAACTCGTGCTGATACGTGAAGAGCCTGGCCAGATCACGGGTACGGCCGGCGGCAAAGAAGTCGTTCACAAGCTGCGGGGCCAGCACACCCACCGACGAAAGGAGCGAGCATTCGCCGAACATGCAGCCATGTGGGAAGTTCTCTTCGCCAAAGAAGTGCTGCAATTCGGCGGCATTGGCCATCAAGTCGGCGGCGCGCGCCAGGCCGCCGCCAGTATTTTTGGTGGCGACCAGATTGGGCACGGCGTCGATCAGGCGGCGGTAGTCGGCACCGCCGAGGATGCGCTTGGCACGCGGCAGGTTGTAGTGCAAGAACTGCGCATCGGGGAATGTGCCACACACATCACGGAAGAAGGTGAGCACTTCGGTATCGTTGAGCGCACCCCACGAAGGGAGCGAGATCTGAAAAACCCGAAAACCGGCCTCGTAGGCGATTGTCAGCCGCTCGACAACCGTAGCCGTCGAGAGCGCAATCACACCAACCATCGGCCACACACCCGGTGCACGCGTCTCTTCGGCAAAGATCGACACAATCTGGCGGAAGCGCGCCAGATCGACGGCATACCCCTCGCCGGCGGTGCCGAAGATATAGAGGTGGTTGAATCCGGCCGCCAGAGTATGGCGCACCTCACTGCGAAACGCCTCTTCAAGCAGTTGTTCGCGATCATCCCATGGGATCTCGCACGAGACGAGCACAGCCTGTGGATAGCGCGGCATGGACACCTCGATTTCTTGCAGTGCGCCGGTACTTATTTCACCGACGAGCGCGGATTGAGTGCATCATTCAGACCATCGCCGAGGAAGTTGACACCGAGGGTGGCGATGGCAAGGGTTGCGGCAGGTACCATCACCAGCCATGGGCGATACGACCAGCTGCCGATATTTGAGCTGATCATATTGCCCCAACTGGCCTGTGGTGGCTGCACGCCAATGCCCAGATAGCTCAGCGATGATTCAAGCACCATACCTGCCGAAAAGCTGAAGGTCAGCTGCACAATCACCGGGCCGATCGCATTCGGCAGCAGATGGCGGAGTGCGATCTGCGCGCCGGGAATGCCGGAAGCCCGTGCTGCCTCGATATACTCCTTCTCGCGCAGCGACAGGATCTGGCCACGGATGAGGCGTGCATAGACCGGCCAGAAGACCAGCGAGAGGCCACCGAAGACAATCACCAGATCGAGCCAGGTGGTATCGGCAAACAGCGGAAACCCGGTCTCGGTATAGATATTGCGTGCCAGGTTGACAATCGGCTGTTTAATGGTAGCCGCGATCAATGCAGCAAGCAGGATCGACGGCATCGACATCGTAATATCGGTGATGCGCAGGATCAGCGAATCGAGCCAGCCACCGCCATACCCGGCCAGGATGCCGAAAATCAGCCCGAGCACAACACTGATCAACGTACTCACAGCCGCCACCAGCACGGCCGTCCGGGCACCATACAATACGCGGCTAAACATATCGCGCCCGATTTCGTCGGTGCCAAGCCAGTAATCGGCGCTCGGCATCTCGGCCGTGCGGAGCAAATTCTGCTCGGTGTATGCATAGGGTGCCAGCGCCGGCCCAAACAGCGCGGCAAAGAGCAATAACCCCGTCACGATCAGGCCCACAACCGCCAGGCGGTTGCGCACCAACTTGCGCAGCGCGTCACCCCACAGGCTACGTTGGGCGCGAAGCTCAGGTAGATCTATCAGGGTTCGATCCTGCTGGCCATCGGCTGTCGAGTTGATCTCGCTCATGAACTTACCCTTCTAGTTTGACCCGCGGATCAAGCAGCGGGTAGATCATGTCGATCAGCGTATTTGTAATAATCACTAGTACCGAACTGACGATCGTTACCCCCATAATCACCGGGTAATCAAACTGCCGGAATGCCAGTTCGGATACGGCACCAAATCCGGGGATGGCAAAGATATTTTCGAGAAAGATACTCCCGGCAATCAATCCTTCGGTCACAAACCCCATAATCGTAATCACCGGAATCAGCGCATTGCGCAGAATATGGCGTGCAATCACCATCCAGCCCGACACCCCTTGGCCCCGGGCCGCCCGCACATAATCATGGGAAACCACACCCAACCCCGCCTGGCGTGTCTGCCGGACGATCACCGCCAATGGGCCGAAGGTAAGCAGCATGATCGGCAAGATGGCCTTCTGACTCAGCAGCCCATCCCAGCCGCGCGGCACCGTCATCAGCTTGAGATGCAACACGAGAATGATCAGCAGCACCGGCGCAAGCACAAAGACCGGCACCGTACGCAACACCAGGGTTACACTGACGATGGCATAATCGATCCAGCTGTTCTGTTTGACGGCCGCCAGGATGCCGAGCGGCATGCCGATCAGTGCAGTGAAGAAGGCAGCGGCGATCCCGAGCTGGAACGAGACCGGCAGACCGACGGCGATCATGCGCCAGACATCACGCTGGCCATTGATCGAACGACCCCAATCGCCCTGAAAGAGTTTTTGCACATAATCGACGAACTGAATGAGGAACGGCCGATTCAGACCCAGCGCATCACGAACACGTTGGATGTTTTCGGCACTATCGAGTGAGGCGACCTCGTTGGCCGAGAGCATGATCTTGACCGGATCGAAAGGGCTGAGGAAGGTAAGGCCGTAGGTGATCAACAGCACGGCAAGGAGCGTCGGCAGCGCCAGTACGATCCGGCTTGTCAGATATCTCATCATTGGCGAACCCCTTTCTCTGCCGTACTTCCAGCCGGTAATGCACACGCTCCATCATCGATCGCTCCACCCACTGCTGCAGCCGGGGCCGCAGCAGTGGGTGAAACAGCGACAGGGCTGATACAAAGTCGCGGGGCTCCGCCCCGCACCCCGTTTTTTCCGCTGGTTGCGGCGGCTT
>CALLZL010000557.1 GCA_937859575.1 uncultured Chloroflexota bacterium | reverse complement strand
TCCTTCCTGCGCCAGCTGCCGCAGGGCTCGCCCGGCGATTTCACGCACCGTACCGGTGCGCTCGGCCAGTTCTTGCTGTGTCAGTTCGGCATACCCTTCGTGGGCTTCGTGCATCAACTGACGCGCCAGGCGCTCGCGTACCGAGCGGAAGGCCAGATCTTCAACCAGCACGACCAGATCGCGTAGTTGCCCGGCTAGCTCGCGCAGGGCCGCCAGCGCCAGATCCGGGTGCTGGCGGATCAGTGCCGTTAGCGCATCGCGTGGGAGCAACAGGCACCGCACCGGGCTCATTGCACGGGCCGTCGCCGGGTTGGGGTGTTCGTCGAAGAGTGGTACGGCGTTGAAGCTCTCGCCGGTGCTGACCATCGCCAGCACCTGTTCGCGGCCGTCGGGGGCCGTCCGCGAGAGCCGTACTCGCCCGCGGAGCACGAAGAACAGACCGGGTGGTTGTTCGCCTTCGAGGGTAATGTAATCACCTGGCCGGTAGTTGCAGGTATGAATCCGGCGGGCGATATCGGCCAGAGTTGCGTCATCGAGCGCGGCAAAGAACGAAAACGCCCGCAGGCGTTCCGGCGTTGCCGGCGTATATGCCGCTATGCTGCTGTCGGTAAGCTGCCGGCTACCCATCGCATTACCAATCGGCCGTAGTGATGAGGCGATCTGCCCAGAATCCGGCTGCCTCCGGCTCATAACGCCGGGCGAGATCGGTACGTTCGAGCAGATACAGGCACTGAATGGTCGCAATGCGTTGATTGGTCATCGTATCAGCCGTGATCGCGGCAGCCCGGCAGAAATCCGGCCAGATCTGTTGCCAACGCCCCGGATGATGGTAGCGCACTACCCAGCTCCACCAGGCGGGATCAAAAAGCGGGTCGGCGATCCGGGCATACTCCAGATCGATCAGCGCCACAAGCCGATTGTCGAGCGTCAGGCCATTCACCGGGCAGAAGTCGCCATGGGCAAATGCGGCGGTGCGCCCTGCAAACAGCTCGGGAAGCCCGGCAATTGCAGTATGGATGGCGGCGATGACGCGATCCGGCAACAGATCGCGGCATGCAGTGAGCCATGCCGCCGCAGCAACCACCAGCGATGCAGAGGTTGCCCAGGTGGTATCGAGGGGGGTATCGTTGGTATCAACACGGCGCAGGCGTTCGAGCAGGCTACCCATCTCGGCTGCCAGGAGTGGTGCGGTTGTTGCATCGCCGACCATCGCATTGGCCGGTGTGCCGGGAAGGTAGGCCCGCATGAGCAATGGCGGATCGGCAGCAATGAGCGTGGGGGTAGCGATGCCGACGGCGGCAAGGCGCGGCGGTAGGGTGCGTAGCAGCTCGATCTTGTGGTCGGCCAGCGCAATCCGGCGAATCCGCTGCACGATCACGTCGCGTCCATCGCTCAGCGTCGCCATTGCTGTTTCGTTTTCGAAACCCCAACGGCATGCTTCGATCCGAATGATTGCTGCACCGACGAGTGCAACGATCGGCTGGAATTCGCCGGTTATTGTTGTACTGCTCATCGGCTCAAACGCAGCGGTTCCTCGGGAAGCTCCGACTCGGTCGCTTCAGTTGTCTGCGGGAGCCATGTGATTGCAATATCGGCAGATGCCGGGCGAGCCGCCTCCGTGGCGTCTGCTTCTGCCTCGTCGTAATCGATCATCACCGGGCCGATGTCATGCGCCCAGGCGATCAGTTCATCAATCGAGAACCACCCCGAACTGTAGAGATCCTGATCCTTCGGGTTCAGCCAGAAACGAATGCCACCCTCCATCCACTGCCAGGTTTCGAGCGACCACCAATCCTTGCCCTGATCACGCAGGGTGATTTTGATCTCCTCGAAGAGCTGCAGCAACTCAGGGAGCGCCAGGCCGGTCGTGCGGCGCATCTCGAGCAGACGGCGGTTGACGGCGTCGCGCAGCTGCTCAAGTGCCTCTCTATCCATCGAATTGATGTCGACCATTGGGACATCCTTTCTGGGAGCGGATGCTCCTGCAACCGACGGTGGGCGATAGGCCGGCTCCGTTGGTGAGGCCTGGCATCCGGGGGTGCCTTGCCCGGGATCATGATACTCGAAACGAATGACAAAAAGCGTTGCAAGATTGTGACAGGATGTTCATAGTTTCCTGAAACATGCTACGAACATACACGCTTTTTGTTGCAACAACGGCAAAACCAGAGGGGCGAACGGTTTGTTGAAAGGGTTACGGTGCAAACCATCGGGTGGATGTGGATGCTGTAGAGGGGTGTGCCGATGGAACGCAACGACCTCCGGATGATACCGGAGGCCGCTACAGCATTGGAGGCGACGACCGGATTCGAACCGGTGAATGGAGGTTTTGCAGACCTCTGCCTTACCACTTGGCTACGTCGCCAATAGCTGCGATTCTAGCATACACCACAAGGCCTGTCAAAATACGGATGCTCCGCATGGTGATGCACCGCTATCACGGCGAGCGAGCTGCCGCAGCAAGATAAAAATATGGTAGGATCGACAGGTATAACCTGCTTCATAACTCAATGCAGAGGAGTTCACAATGCGACTGGTGACCTACAAAGAGACGGGGAAGATACGCATCGGTGCCGTCAAGGGCGATCAGATTATTTCACTTGATGCAATCGCACCCGACATGCTGACATTCATTGATCGTGGTGAGGAAGGGCTTTCGCTGGCACGGGTGGCGATTGAGCATGCCGAACATACCACGCCGCTCAATGCGGTGCAGGTCATGGCACCCATTCCTCGCCCGCGCCAGAATGTGATCTGCCTGGGGATGAACTATGTGGCACATGCCATTGAGTCGGATCGTGCCCGTGGCCGCGAACCAAAACTGCCTGAGTTTCCGGTCTTTTTCACCAAGGCAGCTCATACTGTCTGCAATCCGGGGGATGATATTCCGCTCGATCCGCGGGTGACTGCCGAGCTTGATTATGAGGTCGAGTTTGCGTTTGTGATTGGGCGCGCCGGCAAGAATATTCCGCGTGAAGATGCACTCGATTATATCTACGGCTATACGATCATCAATGATATCTCGGCACGTGATCTGCAAGGGCGGCATCAGCAGTTCTTCAAAGGCAAGAGCCTTGATTACGGCTGCCCTATGGGGCCGTATATTGTGACGGCCGATGAGATCGGGGATCCGGCGAAGCTCGGCATCCGCCTGCGGCTCAATGGCGAAACACGCCAGGATTCGCATACCGGCGATCTGATCTTCGATATTCCGGCGATTATCGAGTACTTTTCGCTCGGTACCACCCTCGAGGTCGGGATGATCTTCGCCACCGGCACCCCTGCCGGTGTCGGGCTTGGCCGCACCCCACCGGAATACCTCAAGCCGGGGGATGTCATGGAAGCCGAGGTCGATGGCCTCGGGGTGTTGGTGAACCGGGTTGTGGCGGGCTAGAACCACGCCCGTTCGGGCCGATATATGCTATCTGCCCCCCAGGCTTTATCGCCTATCGTGGTGATGAAGCCTGGGGAGTATGTTCTGATGGGGTGGGGCATACCTGTATTCCCCGCTGCGGGGAGAACAGATGTGCAGATATTCGCCCCACTTCCAGTAAAATATGGTATAATACAAAGGTTCGAGGAGAGAGCACTTTGACCGTCAGCAAGCCAAAGAACGCCACCCTGATCGACATCCTGAGTGATGGGTACACGACAGTCAATCGTCGCCCATGGCTTGTCATCATTCCACTGATACTTAACCTGTATATCGCCTATGGGGCGCAGCTTTCGTTTGCCCCGTTATTTGAACGTTTCGGCTCATTTGCCGATCGCATGCAGGCGGCTGCCCCCGAGGCGCAACAGTCGGACGTCTCGACGGCCGAGTTGCTGGCGACCCTGGGGCGGACGGATTGGCGTCAGGGTCTGGCGGTTCTCAATTTTGTGCCGACACTGCCGGTCAACCAGCTCGTGCGTGATGATGTGGCAGTCACCGAGATTAGTGCGATCCCAACACTATTGCTGGCATTTGTGCTGATCAATCTCGCCGCCTTACCAACCAGTGCCGTCTTTTTATCGTTGGTAGCCGATAGTGTGCGTGGCATGCCGGTTGAAGCACTGGAATGGTGGCGGCGTGCACCACAGATCGGGCTGGCGATCCTGGCATACATAGCGATTTATGCCGCTGTCGGGCTGATGCTCGGGCTACCGTTTCTTTTTCTTACCGGGCTGCTCATGTCGTTCAGCCCGCCAATTGGTGCCCTGGCGTTGACGGTCATTCTGTTTGCTGTTTTCTGGATCGGTATCTATATCGGCTTTGCCAACGAGGCGATCGCGCTGCATGCCCATGGGCCGCTGCAGGCGCTGCGTACAAGCTTCAATTTGGTACGGCGCAATTTCTGGGCGACGATCGGGTTTCTGGCGCTGGCAGGCTTTCTGATTCCGAGCGGGAGCGCGATTATCTGGCAAGCGATCGCCGGTTCATCGGTCGGGATGTTTGGTGCCGTCATCGGCAGTGCTTACATCGGCAGCGGGCTGGCAGTTGCACGCATGCTGTTCGTACACGAATACATGCGGCGGGCTGTGAGCGATGCAGTCCCGGCGCAGAGCATGAACACACGTCTTTAGATCATAGACATTCAAGCGAATGGGAAACGAGAACACAATGACCACAGATGAACTGCTACAGCACGAGAGTGCCGTCTACGACGAGAGCCAGATTCAGGTGCTCGAAGGTATGGAGGCGGTACGTAAACGCCCCGGCATGTATATTGGGCCAACCGATGTCAACGGCCTGCATACCATGGTGCGCGAAGTTGTAGACAATTCAATCGACGAGGTGATGGCCGGGCGTGCCACTTCGGTCGAAGTCACGATCCATGCCGATGGCTCAGTGACGGTGAGCGATGATGGCCAGGGGATCCCGACCGGGCCACACCCCAAGCTTGGTATCAGCACGCTCGAGGTCGTTATGACCAAACTGCATGCGGGTGGCAAGTTCGGTGGCAGCGGCTATAAAGTTTCGTCGGGCCTGCATGGGGTGGGTGTCTCGGCGGTGAATGCGCTCTCGGCCTATATGCGTGTTGATGTTTATAATGCCCGCGATGGCATGCACTATATGCAGGAATATCGCGAGGGGGCACCGGTTGCGGCGGTGCGCAAGATCGGCCCTGCCGATCATCATGGCACGACGACACGCTTTATTCCGGATACGACGATCATCCAGACACTTGAATACAACTTTCGTGCTCTGGCACAGCGCTTCCGCGAAATGGCGTATCTGACCAAAGGGCTGCGTTTTCGTTTTATCGATGAGCGCGACGATAACGAGCTGAACTTCTACTTTGAAGGTGGGATCAGTTCGTATGTGCGCCATCTCAACAAAGATAAAACGGCCCTGCATAAGCAGCCGTTCTATATCGAGAAGACGGTTGACGATGTAGCGGTTGAAGTGGCATTGCAGTACACCGAATCGTTCGATACCGATTCGGTCTATTCGTTCGCCAATAATATCAATAACACCGATGGCGGGGCGCATGTCAGCGGGTTCCGCACTGCGCTGACGCGGGTGATCAACAGCCATGCGCGGGCCAAGGGGCTGTTGAAAGAGAATGAGAACAACCTGACGGGTGATGATGTTCGCGAGGGGCTGACGGCGGTAATCAGTGTGAAGCTGCGCGACCCGCAGTTCAGTTCGCAGACCAAAGAGAAGCTGGTGAGCCCGCAGGCCGCCGGCGCGGTTGCCGTCGCCTTTGGCGAAGGATTTGCTACCTGGCTCGACGAAAATCCCGGTGAGGCGCGGCGAATCATCGAGAAGTGTATCTCGGCGGCGCGTACCCGGCTGGCCGTGCAGAAGGTGCGCGAAACAGCACGCAAGAGCGCGATGGAAGGGTTTTCGTTGCCTGGTAAACTTGCCGATTGCTCTGATACCAACCCGGCCCACTGTGAACTCTTCCTTGTCGAGGGCGACAGCGCCGGTGGCAGTGCCAAGCAGGGGCGCGACCGGCGAACCCAGGCGATCCTGCCGCTGCGCGGCAAGATCCTGAATGTCGAGAAGAGCCGCCTCGATCGCATGCTCTCCAACAACGAAGTGAAATCGTTGATCACTGCACTTGGTGCCGGTATCGGCGATCAGATGGATCTGAGCAAGCTGCGTTACCACCGGGTCGTGCTGATGACCGACGCCGATGTTGATGGGAGTCATATCCGCACCTTGCTGCTGACCTTCTTCTTCCGCTATATGCGGCAGATCATCACCGGTGGGCACCTGTATGTTGCGCAGCCGCCGCTCTATCGGCTCACCCATGGCAAGACGGAGAAGTATGTCTTTGCCGATGCTGAGCGCGATCAATATATCGCCTCGTTGCCGGGCGAAGGGCGTAAGGTCGAGATCCAGCGTTACAAAGGGCTGGGCGAGATGAACGCCGAGCAGCTGTGGGAGACGACCATGAACCCGCGTAATCGGGTGATGCTGCAGGTGACGCTCGAAGATGCCGTGCAGGCCGACGAGACCTTCACCATGCTGATGGGCGACCTCGTGCCGCCGCGCAAGCGCTTCATCCAGACCCATGCGCTTGAGGTGAAGAACCTGGATATTTAGGGGGTACGCCCTGACCCCTATCCACTCCTGCATGCGTTTATGAGCGGACAGCTTTTTGTCTACCCCGCCCCCGTACCCCCTCCCCTGCCAGGGGAGGGGGCGAGAATGTGGCGTCCCAACGCGGCGGCGTAGCCGCCGCGTTGGGGCGCCGACGACATACCCCCTCTCCCGCATGCGGGAGAGGGGGGCAAGGGGGGTGAGGGCCTTCCCGCGCACCAGGATGCGACAGATTGGCGTGCAGCGCCAAGAATCTGTCGGCCGTTAAACCCGCATGCGGGAGAGGGGAGAGCAAGAGCGCACGAGGAAAGAGCTATGGGGCTACGTCCGGCGACAACTTTTTTACGGTTGGCATTACGGCGGGCAGCCCGTGGCACCGGATCAACACCTGAGTTTTTTGAGCGGAGGACAGCGGTGCAGGCTCTTCCCGCACTTCACCAGATCCTCGGTTCGATCCCCTGGGTATTGGTTGGGGGTATTGCGCTGCGTGCGTATATCCCTGAGCGGATGACGCTCGATGTCTATATTCTGGTCCATCAGCGCGATGAGGAGCGGGTGCGGGCGGCTTTTCTTGCTGCCGGATATCGCGTCACCGGCCTGTTGAGTATTGGTGGTTTGAGTGTACAGAGCGTGCAGGCGAGTGAGCCGCCAATCGACGTATTGACGCGTGCCGATGTGTGGCTCGATGATGCATTGGCCGAGCTGGTGCATGATAGTGCCGGGTATCCGGTGCTCGGTCGTTCGTTCCTCATCCTGCTGAAGCTCCAGGCAGGGCGAACCCAGGATCTCGCTGATGTGCAGCGACTCGTGGCGCATACCTCGGCGGAAGAGCGCACAGCATATCTGCAGTTGATTCGGCGGGAGAGCCCGGAGTTGATCGAGGATCTCGAGTCGCTGTATACGCTGGCGGATCTCGAGTTCGGCAATCGGGCGCAGGAGGGATAGGGGCGTGGCAGACGCATTGAGCCAATGACCCGCAATAACTCTGGACTTGCTGCCGCTGCTCAGACCGCTCGAACTTCAGCGAGCCGCTTGACGGAGTACTCGTCGTCCCAGCAGACGGCGGCTTCCCACGCGGCCGACGCTTGCGCAGCGATGTCGTGCGCCTCGGCGTCGAGACCGGCGGCATTGTAGGGCAATACCAGGTCGAGGTCGGGAACATCGACATGCGCCTCGTCCCAGTCGATCAGCGCGACCCGATCAGCGGTCAGGCGGATGTTGCGCGGGTTAGGGTCACCGTGGACGACGCAAGTCTGCCGCCCGACGAGCCGCTTCCACGCGGCGCGGCATCGCGCCACGCCCTCGGGCGGCATCGCACCCAGGTCAATCTTCGTTCCGGTGTCGGCGTGCAGGAGGTCGGTCGATGATCGCCAGCCTGGGCGCTGCGGCCACTCCCGCGTCAACCGATGCAACTGACGGAGCGTATCGGCCACGCGACGCCAGTCGGCTGCCGTCTCGGGCGCGGCGCCCTCGATGTAGGTCATGACCACCACACCATCGGCGAACAGCCGCCCGTCCGTCGTCGCGATCGGCACCGGCACGGTCAGACCTTCACGATCGAGTCGTACGAGGAGCTCGGCCTCCCATGCGAGATCAGCATCGCTCCTGACACCGCGGCGAGCGACCGCGATCTGCCCATTGAGGTGTACGCTCCACACATCGTTGGCCACGCCGCCCGCGAGCCGTTCGATGCGCGTGACGTCGTCACCCCACAGATCGAGTGTCTCCCATCCCATTGACCACATCCTCTCCTTCACGCATCGCACGATTACGCACTATCAACACACATGAAATACTTTCCATTCGTTCGCATTGTACTCATTGTCCTGCGAGTGCCGCCAGTATACTATCATACCTGCAGTTGATCCGGCGGGAGAGCCTGGAGCAGGTCGAGGATCTTGAGTTGCTGTGTACGTTGGCGGATCTGGAGTTTTGCAATTGGGCGTAGGAGGGGTGAGAGAGTCTACCCACTCACCCCCAATGCCTGCCAGTAGACCTGAAAGCTCTGGGTGAGGCAATCGGCGATCAGCGCGAGGAAGGGGTGGTAGTCGCCGCTTGTATGCGCCAGATCGAGTACTTCGTAGTAACGTAACCGCTGCTCGATTGGCAACACCACCGCAGGGAAACCGGCCTTCAGCAGTTCGAGGTTCATCAGCAGGCGCGCCGTACGGCCATTGCCATCGACAAATGGGTGGATCTTAACGAAATCGGCGTGCAGGCGAGCGGCGCGCTCGACGGGATGGAGCTCCTTGGTTGCGCGCTGATGCCAGGCCAGCAGGTCGGCCATTGCCGCAGGCACGAGTGTGGCATCGATTGGGCGATGGACAGCGCCGGCGATGATGACATTGATCGAGCGGTAACTGCCGGCATGTGCATCATCAATATTCCGCAGCACAAGTTGATGGATATTGCGGATCTGCCACTCGCTCAGCGGCTCGGCTTCTTGTACCAGCGCCTCAACAAACAGAATCGCGTCGCGGTGGTTGATCGCCTCGAAGTGTTCACGCAGCAGCTTGCCGCCGACCGTGATCCCCTCCAGTACGACCCTGGTCTCCTTCAGGGTTAAGGTATTGCCCTCAATCGCATTGGAATGGTATGTCCAGCGCAGCACGAGATCATCATGCAGGTTGCGCAGTAGTGCGGGCGGCAGTGGGCGCAGTGCATCAAGGCGTGCTTTGAGATTGTCGAGTTCGTTGAACATGCGACAATCATAGCACAGGCGGGGATGATACTGCTGGGAGATTCCCAGCAGGGAGGTCTGGAGGGCGAAGCCCTCCAGAAACCCCGTCTTTTCTGACGCTCATGGTCGGCGAAGCCGACCATGAGCGTCAGAAAACGATACACTTCGAGGCCTGCGGCCCCGAGCTCCGCTGGTGGATAAACCCGCAGTATCTATCAGTTGTGAGTATCGTCTGGCTGCAGTATACTATGCAGAAATTCTGCAATGCAGGGGGTGGCTGTGAGGCGTGCCGCGGCCTTGCTGATCAAAAGGATGCACCGATCCTCGCGGCTGCTGTGCGTGAGGAGTGCCGCTGGCTGATCACATTCAATGTCCGGCACTATCAGCCCGACCATCCGTCAGTAACTGGCACACGCCCCGGCGCATTCGTTCAGCACGTCCGATCATTACTGGCCTACCTTTCGCCCGGAGAGATGCCGTGAGAGTCGGATGGAGTATAAGTTAAGTACTACTGCATTAAGGTGGATGATCGTCATCTGCGTGTATCTGTATGTATCTGTGGCAGTATCTTTAGTAGTGTGACATTGGTCGAGCTCGCGGTGCACACCTGAGCGTGAAAACGGCGTACAACCCGGCTCAAGTGGAAGCCATTGCTGCACAATTCATAGTTCTACCCCTCAATGTGTCGGCGGCAAGAACGGCTGGTCATCTTGATGCAGCTCTCACACGTCAGGGTCTACGGATAACTCCGGCACAGATTTTCGATCAAACATTTCCTCTTTCCCAACACTACCTACAGACGATACCCACCCTCAAGAAACGCCTCTACCTCCTCATGCGTTGGAATCCCCGCCTGTGCCCCTGGGCGTGTCGCTTTGAGCGCGGCGGCTGCTGCCGCATAGCGCATTCTGGTGGCGGCGGGCGCACCGCGTACGAGCGTTGCCGCATAGGCACCATGGAACACATCGCCACAGCCGGTGGTGTCAATCGTGGCAACAGTGAAGGCGGGCTGGTGCTGCGGTGTTGTGGTATCGGCGCATACCCACCAGGTGCCGTCAACCCCGCTAGTGACGGCCACGAGGGTGCGGTTGCCGTTCCACAGTGCGGCGGCGGCATCGGCGGCATCGGCGCAGCCGGTGAGTTCGGCGGCGAAGCCATGCGGCAGAATGAGGTGATCGACTGTTGCCAGCAACTCGGCGAAGAGTGGTGACGAGACAAATTCGAAGTCGGCGATCACCGGGATGCCGGCAGCGCGCGCGATCCGTGTCGCACGCAGGGTCATCGGCGCGTCGATATGATCGACACACAGCGCACGCGCCGAATGGATCGCCTTTTCAGGCGGCCAGTTTTCATTGACCCCGATCGTTCCTTCCAGGTCATAGAAGATCGTGCGGGTTCGGCGTTGTTCTTCGACCACGATGACCGAGTGGATTACGCGGGCAGCCGGCTCGCGCGCCATCCACTCGGTCTGTACACCGACGCGTTCAAATTGTTGTGCCACCACATCCGAGAGTTCATCGGTGCCGACGACGCCGCCATAGGCGCAGCGCAAGCCGGAGCGCGCTGCCGCCACCATTGCGGTACC
>CALLZL010000556.1 GCA_937859575.1 uncultured Chloroflexota bacterium | reverse complement strand
AACAGATCGGTGTCGCATTCCGGGCGGTTCTCGAAAGCGAGCGTGCCCAGCAACTCCGCCGCGATCTGTCGAGCGGTACACGCGAAATCGTCGAGCAACTGCGCAAAGCACTGGAAAGTGCCAAGACCGATCCACGTGTTCAGCAGGCCGAGGAGCGCGGCAAGCAGGCCATTCACACCGCCGGCGAGAGCAAAGTGGTACAAGATCTGCAAGAGGTGGTTGTGACCGGTTTGACGCAGATCAATGCCCAGCTGCGCCGGATTGTAAGCGAACTCGAAAAAGAGCGTGAAGCCGGTGCAAACCCCGATACGCAGCATGTGCCGGTTGAGCACGAGCCGGTCACTGGTGAAACGACGCGCCTGAAAGAGTAGGTGTGTTGCTCGATATAGCAGTCGGCGCGGCGCGGTCTGGCAAAGCCAGACCGCGCCGCGCCATGCCATGGCCGAATGCAGCCGGCTGCGAACATATTACAGTGATTTCAGATACACGTTTCTGTGGCTGTCATTGCCGCCGGCAGCGCCAGCACGCCAACGAAGAATGGTATAGTGTGTGCAGCGAGGGAACTGAATGTAGATGAGGCTCATGCATACACCAGACACACAGGCGGCGACGGTGTCGCGCCTACGGATACATCCGCTATTGGTGATCGGCGCAACGGTGCTGCTGGCGGTTGCGCTGCTCTTGACGGTACCATACCAGAGCAACTGGTGGAAGGTAATCATTCTTGGCATTGTCGAAGGGCTGACCGAGTTTCTCCCGATCTCGTCGACCGGGCACCTGCTGATTGCGTCGGATCTGCTGGCGTATGAGGGCAGCCTTGATGGTACCTTCGAGATATTTATCCAGCTCGGTGCAGTGCTGGCAGTGGTCGGCTTCTATGCTCGCGATCTGCTGGCGCAGGTACGGGCAGTGCCGCACGATAGAGCGGCCCGGCGCTTCTGGCTGGCGATTGTGATCGCGTTTATTCCGGCGGCGCTCTTCGGTCTCTTGTTCTATAGTACGATCAAAACGGTGCTCTTCTCGCCGCTTGTGATCGGGATCTCGTTGATCGTAGGCGGGATCGTGCTTATTCTGGTTGAACGCATGCCGTTGCGCCCGGCAACCGCACTCGATGTGACACAGATCACCCTGCGGCAGGCACTCGGCATCGGCCTGGCACAGGTGCTGGCCCTGATCCCGGGGGTGTCGCGTTCCGGTTCGTCGATCATGGGCTCGCTGCTGGTCGGGCTGGATCGTAAAACCGCCACGGCTTTCTCATTCTACCTGGCGATCCCGACCCTCGGCATGGCAACGATCGTCGAATTGCTCTTGAGCCTTGAGCGGCTGACGTCCGACGATCTCAGCAGCCTGCTGCTTGGTGCGGTAGTATCGTTCATTGTCGCCTGGCTGAGTATCGGCTGGCTGTTGCGCTATGTTGCGTCCAACAGTTTTGTCAACTTCGGCATCTACCGCATCTTCGCCGGCATTGTCATCCTGGTGCTGATTGCCGCTGGGCAGCTCTAAGCTGCGGCGCGTACTATTGTGACAGCCCGCGCTGCTGTGCCGAAACTACCCGGTTGAACCCAACCCACTGGCAATCGCATTGATGCTCAACAACAGATGCGGCACAAGTGCATCGGCAGCGGCCTGATTGCCATGGTGCAACGCAGTGCGCCATGCACGCAGCAGAGCCACTTGCTGCATGTGCAGCGAGCCGAGTGCGCGGTTGCGAAATTCGACCATACCGTTGATGTTGGGGCGTCGTTCGGCCAGCGTACCGCCATACACCTGTTCGAGCATGCGGCGCGTGCGGTTGTGCTCAGCTTCGATCAGGCTCATCATCTGCTCGCGCAATGCTGCGTCGCCGACCAGCGATGCGTAGTGACGCATCACGTCGCGGTCGGACAGAGCGATACTGGTCGCGGCATTGCTCAGGATATAGTGGAGCGGCGACCAGCTGATCAGGTGGCGGCCAAGCTCGGCAAAGGCGTATGGGTCGCTGATGTGTAACTGTTCGAGCGCTGTGCCGATACCATACCATCCCGAGAGATAGAAACGCGACTGACCCCAGCTAAACACCCACGGTATAGCACGCAGGTCGCTCAGGGTTGCCTGACCGCTACGACGTGCCGGGCGCGAGCCGATGCGGCTCTGCTCGATTGCATCGACCGGGGTCGCCTCGCGGAAGAACTCGACAAAGCGTTCACTCTCCAGAAGCTGCCGATAGCATGCACGGCTACTCGCGGCCAGCTGGTCGAGCACGGCTTCAAGCGGATGTGGCGGCTCGGGAACATGCTGGTCGAGCAGCGTGGTACGCATGGTACCGGCGAGTAGAAGTTCGAGATGGTAGGCGGCTTGTACCCGGTTGGCATACTTCTGGCCGATCGTTTCGCCCTGTTCGGTCATACGCAGATCGCCGTTGAGCGCGGCATGCGGCAGGGCTTTGATAAACCGGTGGGTTGGCCCGGCACCACGGCTGATCGTCCCCCCGCGACCATGGAAGAAGCGAATGCGTACACCTTCCTCGATCCCAACCTGTGCCATTGCCTGCTGAGCACGGTACAACCCCCACAGGCTGGCGCAGATCCCACCATCCTTATTGCTGTCGCTATAACCGATCATCACTTGCTGCACCGGCAACTCGCCGCTATGCGGTTGGCGTGCCAGGCTGCGCCGGGTGATCGGGTGCTGCAAAAAAGCGCGTAGTGTGGCCGGGGCACGCTCGAGATCGTCGATTGTTTCGAAGAGCGGCACAACCGGTAGCCGGCACGCCAGGCCATCGCCGTGATCGACGAGCAGGCCGGCTTCACGCGCCAGGAGGTAGACGATCAGCAGATCCGAGAGATCGCGGGTCATGCTGACGATCAGTGCGCCAAGCCCTTCGCTGCCATACTGATCAAGCTGCTCGACCAGCACGCGGTAACAGCTGAGCACAGCGTCGGCATCCGGCCCAAGCGGCATATCGGCACGGGCAAACGGCCGTGGTGTGGCAAGTTCGCGATCGAGGAAGGCGAGGCGTTGTTCAAGATTCCAGCCGGCAATATCGCCGGTATCGATTGCGGCGGCGCGCAGCAGCTGGGTGACGGCACGATCGTGTACCTGTGAATTCTGGCGGATATCGAGCGCCGCAAGGTGCAGGCCGAAGGTTTGCAGGCTGCGAATGATCGGGCGGACGTGGGTTGCGGCGATCCGGCCGGCCTCGATAGCGCTGAGCGAGTCGGCGAGCAGGCACAGATCGCCAATGATTGCATCGGCATGGCGTATGGGGGTGTGTGGCGGCAGGCCGGCGATGATCAGGTTGATCAGCTGACGCCATGGTTCGTTGGGGTTGCGGGCGATCGCTGCAGCGCCACTTTCACCAAGGCTGGCCGCCAGGGCCGTGATGCGCTCGCATAGGATGGCGGGCGGCGGCTGGAGATGATCCGAAAGGCTTAGCGTGCGGGCAAGCTCGTGTAACTGGTCATTCAGAAGCTGTATTGCATGCTCGCGCAACTCCGCCAGAGTCGTGCGGGTCACTGCGGCCGTAACGAACGGATGACCATCGCGGTCGCCGCCAACCCAGGTGCCGAAACTCAAGCGTGGCAGGCAGGCCGGATCGTCGATCAACGACGGATCGAGGCCGCATGCTGCCCAGGCGGTGCGCAGGCGCTGATCAAGCACCGGCAGAGCCTGTGGGAAGACCTGGTGCAGATAGTGAATAATATTGCGTCGTTCGGATGTGATATCCGGGCGTTCGAGGAAGATCTCACCCGTGCGCCAGAGCAGATCGATACGGGCGATGATCTCATCACGGATCGATTCCCGTTCGGCCGGTGACCACATCTGGTTTTCGAGCTGCACCAGAAGCAAGTAGAGTTGGCGATGATGTTCGAGGACGGTCGTGCGCTTGGCTTCGGTCGGGTGAGCCGTCAGTACCGGTTCGACGCGGATATGCGGCAGTGATGCGGCGATCTGGTCGCCACTGAGCCCACGGCTCTGGAGTTCGGCGAGCGATATTGCCCATAGTGCGCGGATCGCCTGCGGGCCGAACTGCGCTTCGACAGAGCGCCGGTGCTGGACGGCGGCATTCTGCTCGACAATGGTTAAGATTTCGAAGGCGATCGAATAGGCCTGCATCAGTCGATCGGGTGATGACGACAGCGATGCGGTTGTGCCGTTGGTGATCCAGGGCAACTGCGCGGCGATCTCGTCGTCGCCGACGGCAATCAGCACATCACGAAAACACGCCATGAGAAATGAGAGATCGCGTTCGACTTTCACCGGGTCAACGGTCAGAATCCCTGCATGCTGCATGGTCACTCCTCCATCCACTGCTTGTGTATATCGTAGCATGAGAATCGGTGGCCTGGCGATCGTGCCTGGCCGGTAGCCGGTAGCCGAACCGCCGGCAACTGCAGCCAAAGATTCGCAAAAAGGAACCACCTCATGTACAATAATGGCATTCGTGAAGGAGGTCACAGTGTTGAGATTGCCACGATTTGCATGGTTCGCCTGGGGCGTGCTGGGGTATAACCTGCTGGTCATCCTCTGGGGGGCGCTGGTACGCGCCACCGGCTCAGGGGCTGGTTGCGGCAGCCACTGGCCCTTGTGTAACGGCGAAGTGATCCCGCCCGATCCGGCAATCGAAACACTGATTGAATTTACCCATCGGCTGACGAGCGGGGTAGCGCTGCTGGCGGTGCTTGGCATGTGCATCTGGGCATGGCGGCTCTACCCGGCGCGGCATATTGTGCGGCGTGCTGCCGGTTTTTCGCTCTTTTTTATTATCATCGAAGCATTACTGGGCGCCGGCCTGGTCTTGTTCGAACTGGTGGCACACAATGCCTCGTTGACACGGGCCTTTTCGATGGCGGCACACCTGGCGAACACCTTCCTGCTGATCGGGGCGCTGACGCTCACCGCCTGGTGGGCCGGCGGTGCGCCCCGGCCACAGATCGAGCATCACCGGCGCTGGGCGGTGCAACTCGTGATCGGAATGGTTGGGCTGTTGCTCGTTGGCATGAGTGGGGCGATTACGGCACTTGGCGATACACTGTTTGTGGCATATACGGCGGCCGGTGATGGCGAGCAGGCGCTGCCGCCACTGGTGCAGGTTCTGATCCGGTTGCGTGTCTTCCACCCCTTAATCGCGGTGCTGGTCGGGCTCTATACCGTGTTGCTGGCATGGTCGATCCAGAGTCGGGCTGAACAGCCGGCAACGCGCAAGGCAGCGATTGTGCTGAGTGCTCTGTTTATTATTCAGCTGATTGCCGGGTTTGTTAATGTACTGCTGATGGTGCCGATCTGGATGCAACTGGTGCATCTGCTGCTCGCCGATCTGGTCTGGATCGCGCTGATTCTGCTTGGTGCAGCCGCGCTGGCCGAGCCGCTGCCGGCAACCGATCAGGGTCGGCCTGCACTTGGCCGGGGCGTGGCCGAAGGGGCATAGCGGGGTGTTGCGTCAAGCCAGGCCAGTGCCATACCGGCCGCCTGCTGGGCGCTGATATCATACCCCGCCCGCCAGGCAGCCTCCAGCGCGGGCTCCTGCATACGAATCCGATCCATAGTCGTGTCGGGCGGCTCATAGGCAAAACATTGCTGAGGATGCAGCGATGGGAGTGATAGGGCAGCGCGGAACGCCATAGCCACACCCGCAAACTGCATGGCGGTGAGATTATCGTTCATTTCGCCGGCCCATCGACCAAGTGCTTCGAAGACAAGTGCACCGAGTAGCGGGTCATCATCGAGCGGAAACGTCTCCAGCAACTGGCGGTAGTACTGCCGGGCAGCCATGGCAGCCTGACGCATCAGGTTGGTTCTGGCCAGTAGCAGCAGCACAGCCGGATGCCAGACGGGCAGTGAGCGCGGCGCCCCCAGTGCGAGGCTTTCAGCAAGCAATGCCGCTGCAGGCTCCACGTCGCCGTCGTCGAGGCGCAAACGTGCCTGACGATACAGCAAGCGTTGCAGGCTTACGGTGTTGCCTTGCAGGCGAATATACCGCAGCGCCTCTTCGATAATGAGCTCTGCTTCTGTGCGGTTGCCATCCATCAGTGTAAGATCACACAATAGCTCAAGCGTTTGCACCACTGTGCGCCAGTTGCTTGCGCGTCGCGCTACCACCAGCGATTCCTCCAGCAGCATCCGCCCATGCTCATGGGCCCCGCGTTCGATAGTATTCAGGCCAAGCCAGAAGAGGCTCTCGGCGATCAGGTATTGATTGGCGCATGCGCGGCTTAATCGTAAGCTTTGCTGCAGATGCAGTGCACCCTGATCAAGCCGCCTGAGAAAATATGCAGCGAAGCCGATCCCCCAATGGCATTCCGCCTGCCAGGCCAGATCATCAGGGGGCAGGCGAGTCAGCATCGCTTCCCAGCGCGCAAGAGCCGCTTCGTGTCGGTCAAGAAACACTTCGACCCAGGCCGCATAATCATGGAAAATAAACAGTAATTGCTGATTGCCGGTTTCGGCGATGGGGTGCTCAATGGCCTCAACAAGGCTCCAGGTATCTTCGGCGTGAAAGAACTTGTGCAACTCGATCAACGCGAGAGTCGCCATGATGCGGAGCGTAGGTTCTACATCGCGGGCAAGATCCACGAGTTGCTCAAGCCACCGATGACCTTCCGGACGGCCGGCATGGATTTCCCAGTAGAGATAGGTTGCAACCATCAGGCGCAGCCCGAGCGTGATTGCCTCGGCTGCGTCGTGTGCCTGCTCTGCGTGGGAAGTGCCCATCGAAACTGCCCAGCGCAATACTGCACGGATATTCTCCAACTCCGTGTCAAGAATGGTTATCCCTGTGCTATCGGGCGGGTCCATAAAACTGGTCACGGTCGATTCCGCCAGTTGTACCATGTAGCGGGCATGCCGCTGACGAATAACCTGCGTATCGCCATACGCGGCTAACCGTTCCAATGCATAGACTCGAACCGTCTCCAGCATGCCAAAGCGCGGGTTGCCGTCGGTATCGAGTCGTTGCACCAGGTTGTGTATCAGCAGCGCTTCCAGTTCCTGTTCGCCTGTACCATTATCGGCGGCTACCGCACCGGCGGCTTTCAATGTCCACCCGCCACTAAAAACACCCCACCGTGCGGAGAACACCTGCTCCGTCGGCATTAGCAGGCGCTCGCTCCATTCAACCATTGCATGCACCGTCTGCTGCCGCGCTGGGAGGTCACGCATGCCACCACTCAGATCCATCAACCCGGCATCTGTCAGCCGGCCGAGGAGCTGTTGCGGGGAAAAGATGCGGAGCCGTGCCGCAGCCAGTTCGAGCGCAAGCGGCAAGCCATCGAGGCGTCGGCAGATCGAAGCCACAGCAGCCGCATTCGCCGCGGTCAGCATGAAATCGGGCCGGACATTCTGGGCTCGGATGACCAATAGCCGGATCGCATCGGAATGGTTCAGTTCGTGTGGTAAGCGCGCCGAAGCAGGTGGTACCGGCAACGGATGAACCAGGTATTCCCACTCGCCCTGCAGCCGTAGTGACACTCTGCTGGTCACCAGGATCTTGAGCGCCGGCGCAGCACGCAAAAGATCCATGAGCAGTGGCGCTGCATCGAGCAGATACTCGAAATTGTCGATGATCAGCAGGATCTGGCGTGGGCGCAACCAGGCAATCAGGCTATGGCGCTGAGTGGTATGCGGATCTTCGCTGATCCCGAGCGCCTGCATCATTGCCGAAGGCATCTGGATTGCGGCTGTGATTGGAGCAAGATCGATGAAGCAGATACCATCGCGGAAGGCATCGTGACATGTATGCGCCGTCTCAAGCGCAAGCCGGGTTTTGCCGCTTCCGCCCGCACCGGTCAAAGTTAGCAGGCGAACATCAGGGCGTAACAGAAGTGCATGGATCTCGTCGATTTCGGCGGATCGCCCGACAAAAGATGAGAGCACTACCGGTAGTTGGATGACGGGCGACCCTGCTGTTAGCGCAATATCCGGCGTCTGCGGCAGGCTCGTATCGCGGCTGGGTGATGGCAGGCGATCTACCGGTTGCTGAGCACGCGCCGCCCGAATAAAATCAGGTACATCCTCTGGTGAGATCCGCAGAGCCAATGCAAGCCGTTCGGCGACATGCGACGAAGGGCGTCGTTCGTCGCCCTCGATCTTACGAATGAGGACGGCAGAACATCCCACCCGGTCGGCAACTTCATGTTGAGTCAGCCGTAGCGCTTGACGACGTCGGCTAACCCAGCTGCCGAACGAGAAGATGGCGTCGGTCTCTGGCAACTGACTCATGCGCCATGTGCCTCGGTCGCGTGGTGGTATGACGGAGATCAGACACAAGAATGGTGGAGCGATGATGTAGTTGCAACTATACGGTGTCTGTTCCGATTGTCAAGATCAAGATCGCACCTATTCAATAATATGTACCATATGTCGTATTACATGGGCAGGGCGTATACGTGCTCGTGATAGGTAGGGTACGGCAGGAGTTGCTTGGCATGCTGCGCGCAGCGGGCAGCGACGCCGGGGCTGGTTCCGGCCCCCGGAGCGATCCTGAGCCGCTGGCGGCTCAGGATGACACCCAGGCTAAAGAGAACGCATAAGCCCCAATGCGGGGTGCCGATGATGTTTGACGCATCCGCGCTGCTATGCTATAATCCTGGGCGTTCGTGGTGCCTGTAGCTCAATGGCAGAGCGCCTGACTGTGGCTCAGGAGGTTGTGGGTTCGAAACCCATCAGGCACCCCATTCGACACCCGGCACTGCCGGGTGTTTTGTTTTGGCATCCTCTGCAGGACGCCGCGAGCCTGCTGAACCCTGCCGCCAGCCTTCTTCAGGTCTGCGGGTTTGACATCCCCGGATGGCTGTGGTATCTTCCCGCCATTGTTAAACTATTTTCTAACCAGTGTATCCACGTGTGATACTGCCGCAAGAGGTACTGATGCCACGACAGCATCGGGCATGCAGTAGCATGTCACATCACCATGTGCGCAACTGGTGGGCAGTTATACTCCTCATGTTGCTTGCTCTCTTGCCCACGGCGCACACTGCAGCGGCACCCAGCGAAGCTGCCGCACAGCTCTGGCTTCCCACTCCGCCTGGTGAGCCATGGAAGATCCTTCAGGGGTATGCCTGCGGTTCCCATAATGCCTGGGATCGTTATTCACTTGATCTCGTGAGCGCCGAGGGCGCGACACGCGG
This sequence comes from uncultured Chloroflexota bacterium, assembly GCA_937859575.1. Lineage (GTDB taxonomy): Bacteria > Chloroflexota > Chloroflexia > Chloroflexales > Roseiflexaceae > CALLZL01. The sequence continues at coordinate 1,719 of CALLZL010000556.1, read as the reverse complement.
TGCGGCCGTACGCGCGGCCGCAGCCGGCACGGTATTCATTTGGGTACCGAAGAGCGGAACGCTGATCCTCAGCCATGGCAACAACCTCTATACTATGTATACCCATATGCAGAGCGCCGCCTTCACCAACGCAGGGCACGAGATTGCACGCGGTGAGGTGATCGGCACCGTCGGTGATCGTGGCTCGCCCGGAACGCCGCATCTGCACTTTACCGCCTTTACCGCCGAGGGTACATGGGCGCGTAACCGCCGTTCGGTCGCGCTGACCTTTGCCGAAGGTTACAACCTGCCCGAGATCGGTGGGTGCAACCAGCATGGCGGGAAGATCCTCGTGGCAGGTGATAGCACCGTGCCGCCACCCACCCCGGCCGATACCACACCGCCGGTTTTGATACCGGCCGAACTCGAGGTGCGGATCCCCCCCGAAACACCGACCCTGATCACCTGGCCGGCCGCAATCGACGCACATTCGGGAATCGCCGGCTATCGCCTCTATCTTGGCGCAGATCCGCAGGGTACCTCACCCTGGTTTGTGACAGATCCGGAACTCCTGACGCCGCCGCTGGCTCCTGGCGGCTATCTGTTACGTGTCCAGCCACTCGATCATGCCGGTAATGAAGGTGAATGGGTCACGATGGCAACTATTTCCGTCGTATTCGTGCCATAAGATATTCGCCGGATCACAATGCAGCAGCAAGCGGATGGCTGGGGGTCGCCTTCTGCTGCTGATTGTTGCGCACCGAACACCGGTATGGCCAATCTGCGATAATATTAGGTAGCCATTCGGTTACCAGTGGTAAGAGAACCCCTGCACAATTGTAATAAGCTGCTGATATACTTGCTCATAACAAGCTTCAAGCGCCGTGATCATTGTAGGAACAGTATGGTATGGGGCCGCCGGATCACATCTATAGTGCGTTACTCCTCAGTATCGGCCTGGTATGCCTGCTCGTCGCAGTAGTTGTATGGCAACAGCGGCGCGGTGCGGCAGGTGCACATGCGCTGATCCTGCTGATGGTGGCGGTCGGCTGGTGGGATCTCAGCTATGGGCTCTTCTGGGCAGATCTGCCACAGCCGGTACCCTTCTTCTGGCTTGATGCCACCTATATCGGCGTCGTCATTGCCCCAGCCGCCTTCTTCGTCTTTACGCTCCAGTTTACCCAGCAGCAGAACTGGCTGAGCCGGCCGTTGCTACTGGCCCTGCTCGCCGAACCGTTCATCGTGCTCCTTGCGCTCTGGACCGATACCTATCATGGGTTGTTTTTCGGCCCTGAACGCGCTTCGGGAAGTATGATGCTGGTTGGTGGGCCTATTTTTTATGTCAATATAATCTACTCATACCTTCTGTTACTGATCGCCTGTATCCTGCTGGCGCGCCGCGTATACCATACGCGTGGGATGTATCGCCGCCAGGCCATCGCCGTACTTGGCGCGGCCCTGATCACATGGATCAATAGCATTGTCTTCCTCCTCGGCTGGCAGTTGCTGCCGGATGCCGACAATACCCCCTTTGCCTTCAGCCTGATGGCGCTTGGATTCGCCTATGCGCTCCTGCGCTATCGGCTCCTTGATGTCATGCCGGTCGCACGGCACACCCTGATCGAAACCATGAGCGATGGGGTGATTGTGCTTGATGCGCGCAACCGGATCGTCGATGCGAATCCGGCGGCGCAGCTGCTCACCGGGGCAACCGAGGCACCCGTCGGCGTTATGGTCACG
>CALLZL010000555.1 GCA_937859575.1 uncultured Chloroflexota bacterium | reverse complement strand
ACATGTCCTCGGTTGGGCTCGATTGGTCGGGCACGTTCGGAAAAGCCACCTAACGTCTTGCCGCTTAGCCGCCGCCGACCGCTCGGCGCGCTATACGACACAATTTCTCAAAAAGGCCACGATCGTGCGCGCCGGAGGCGGTCGGCTACAGCGGCGTGTTAGGCCACACGTGTGCGACAGCACGGGTTGCCGCTACTCATGGGATGCGGTCACCGATGGCACATGACGGGTATGCAGTAAACGTGCATATTCCGTACGATCATAGGGTACTTGGAACTGTTGAATGGCCACATGGTCATCGTGGATGGTGAGCAACGTATAGGCGCTTGGCTTGGACTTGGTCATGCCAACACTGGCGACATTGATCAGCAGTTTTCCATCAAGCCGAAGCACATGGTGCGCGTGATAGTGGCCGTAGGCAACAATCGTCGCGTCCAAATGGCCATATGTCGCACGCAAGACGGATGGATCGGTATCTGCCGTACATGTTGTACTCGCCGTATCATTCGGTGCGGCATGACACATGTAGAGCGTTGTACCCGGGGTAAGAGTCACCTCCGCACTGATGGGGAGATTTGCTAACCATTGCTGTGACTCATGTGAGAGATGCTCGCGCAACCAACGATAATACTGCCACGATGATTCGTGGAGCGCAGGTGGGAGCGCAGCAATATATGCATCAGGATCCACAAACAGTTCATCCCAATTGCCGCGGATGATGCATGCGGGCAGTTGGTCAAGCAACTCCATCACATCTTCTGCGCCAGGTCCAGGCGCGAGAATGTCGCCCAGCACATAGCAGAAGTCTGCGCCACCGTGTTGAGCAAGATGTGCCAAGACGGCCTGTAAACCAACCACATTTCCGTGAATATCCGAAAACAGGGCGATCCGCATTTCGTTATCCTTGAATTGGTGTACGTATCTTCGTTGTTCTCTCGTTCCTCGAATGAACCGCCGCATAGCACAAATGGTGTGTGATGGTGTGGCCTAACGGGTTGCCGCTTAGCCGCCGCCGACCGCTCGGCGCGCTGCACAACAAGTCTACCAAAAAAGCCACGATCTTGCGCGCCGAAGGCGGTCGGCTGCAGCGGCGTGTTGGGTGGTGATTCGTTAGGATTACCTTCAATTTAGCTACGCATAATATCGAATATTGGTGCGAAAAAGTCGCCAGTTTCCACGGCTCTTCTGGCTTTTTGATTGATTGTATCCGCAAGTGATAATCCACCAGTCAACACAAAATACAAATCTTGCCCGCTCATACCAATGATATTGGTTGCTTTCCCGCGGGAGAACGCAGCCAGTCCATCATCACTAAAGCCATTGATGCTAATAAAAAGTCCTCGCGCCCAAGTCGATTTTGCCTCGACCTTACCACGAAAAACCAACAAATCATCTTGTGCTGTCGGCTTAGCTTGCCACTTTGCTTCCACAAGATATGTATCGGCGTTAATTTGAAAGCTTCCATCTATTTGTTCACCAACAAGTCGAAATGAGTTGCGTGGCGTGAGACCAAAGAGCATAAAAAGTTCATTGAGAAACTTTTCGAAAGCGAAACCTCGTTGTTGCGGTTCGAGTTTGCTGATCTCTAGAAATTTTTGTAGCAACAATGCTAAATCGCTAGGATTTGCGGCTGTGGCAGAGGTCTGTCGGGTATGCTTTCGATGTATATTGATGCCGTCAACAATTAAGCTTTCTCGCTCGCAAATACTTCGTAGATATTGCTTCTGCGGTGCCATGATATATGACTGAGCTATCGTATAACCGACTACGCGTAGAAACCTATCAACATCCTGCTCATTCCTCCAATTAATCGACGCATAGTATTCCTCAACCAAAGTACGGCGCTCTCCTGTCAAAGGTCTATCTGTTTTTATCACGCTCCGACTGATGTCTGCCATAGTAAAAATGTCGTGGATTTGACGAAGGACGAGATAAGTGACGCAGAACTCGCGAAAGTCAGTGCGGAGCACAGGCGAGACGAGATCCATATGAGTAGCCCTTGATAAAATATGTTCGCAGGTGGATTATAGCATGCTGATTATGGATAGCTTGAACCACCCAACGGTTTGCCGCTTAGCCGCCGCCGACCACTCGGCGCGCTGCACAACAATTCTATCAAAAACGCCCCGATCTCGCGCGCCGGAGGCGGTCGGCTACAGCGGCGTGTTGGGTGGCGTCAAGAAGTGATTACCGTAACGGTTGTTAGCCATGTAAGAGTAGTGGCAGATTCAACTCCAGGCTTTCCTGAGCCGCAGTAAGAAATAGATCGCACAGCTCGCTTGCATCGTTGATGACCTCTTCTTGTTCCTTTGTCAATGTTCTCAGCTTTGTAACCAGTTGCGCTTGAAGATGAGAAATGATCGCGGCAAGATACGTCAATTCATGCTGCAGGCGTATGCTAGATCCAACCGAGACAGTACCCCAGGTACCCTCGAACTGGCGAGGGCGATCAAAATCGATGGGTAAATAATAGTTGCTCCAAATCGCACGAATGAGCAGATGGGGAAACAGCCTCTCCTCATCGGCTGTCAGCGCCGGTGGTTGTTCCTCATTATAGACGCGTAAAGGTGTACTACGTGCATGAGCTCGTGCAACACCAAGCAGTCGGTAGTAGCGAGAACTGCCACATGAGGTATCGGTTGTTCCACGAACGGGTGAAGGCTCTAGCCATGGAACGCTCGACCATCCGAAAATCTGGCAGAGTGCTTGTAGATCTGCATATTGGTAATCTTGGGAGTTGGATTGACCGACAATGTGATGTTCTTTTGGCGTTACAATGCTCTTAACATCAATAGAGATACCCATAAAAGGCCTCGGCAAGGTGGAGTGAGTGATCAGACATACATGATTCAAGTAGAAAGCGGCCTGCACATGGGTAATGCAATGATGCGCCACCCAACTACGAAATAGCCTGCATCTCCGCAGTCTAAACGCCCCCGTGCACGTTCACCGCCCACGCAGTCTATCTGCCCTGAGTAGGCATGGCGCTTGCACTGGTGCCGTCGAAGATTCCCGGATTGGGGGTTCGACTGCGTGCTGATGTGCGTATCATAGCACGCGCCGCTGCGGTATACAAGAAATGAGTCTATTGTGTACTGGATGCCGGCCCTCTTGCTTGCCACATCCTTCCAGAGGAGTGCGATGTCCACCCCACCCCCGAAATTGCTCGACTATGCGCGCGAGGTGCTGCGTGCGCGTCACTATGCCTACCGCACCGAGCAGAGCTACATCGATTGGATGCGTCGCTTTATTCTGTTCCACCAGAAGCGCCATCCCCGTGACATGGGCCGCCCGGAAATCGAGGCTTTTCTGATCCATCTCGCCACTGTGCAACATGTCGCGGCGTCGACGCAGAACCAGGCGCGCAGCGCTATCCTGTTCCTCTATCGCTACGTCCTTGAGATTCCGATCGAGGTTCCGGTGAGCGTGCTCACCGCCCGTACGCCACGGCGCTTGCCGGCCGTCTTCACTCGCGCCGAGGTGCGGGCGGTGCTGGCATACCTGCACGGTCCATACCTACTCATGGCCCAACTGCTCTACGGGAGCGGCCTGCGCCTGCTTGAGTGCCTGCGCCTGCGGGTAAAGGATCTCGATTTCACGCACCGCCAGCTGATGGTCCGTGACGGCAAGGGCGAGCAGGATCGCGTAACGATGCTGCCGTTGGCGTTGGTCGAGCCGCTCCAGGCCTACCTTGTGCTCCGCGCCCAGGCCCACACCTACGAGTTGGTGCGCGGTGCCGGTGCGGTTACACTCCCCTATGCTCTGGAGCGCAAGTACCCCAACGCCAATCGGGAATGGGCATGGCAGTTCATCTTTCCGGCAAGCCGGGACACGCTCGATCCGGCGACAGGCACACCCCGCCGGCATCACCTGCACGAGAGCAGCCTCCAGCGTGCGGTTCATGCCGCTATCCGCGAGGCAGGGATTGCTAAACACGCGGGCTGCCACACGTTCCGCCATAGTTTTGCGACCCATCTGCTGGAAAACGGCTACGATATCCGGACGATCCAGGAGCTTCTCGGCCACAAGAACGTGAAAACAACCATGATCTACACCCACGTGCTCAACCGCGGCGGGCTTGGGGTGCACAGCCCGCTCGACGACGAGCGCTGATCGCCATCTCTTAAGATCTAAGGTAAAAAGTGCTTTACATCCAAAACCAGGAGTGGTATAGTATTCTGAAGATATAGGCGATGTACGCCACACCAAGCGGCAAATGGAGCCGGCCTCACATTGAGGCTGGCTTTTTGTTGTTGGAAGGAGCAATCATGTTTCAGCGAGAGCAGATCACTGACGCTTACACTTGCCCGACATGCCACACAGCGCTGACGAGCCTGGAAGGTGCATTGCGCTGCACGCAGCCCAATTGTGCCGAAGAGGGTGGCTTCTTTGCCTATGGGCCGTTGCTGGTGCGTATTCCCGACTCAGATACGAAATCCCGCGAGGCAGCCATGCCGTGGGAAGGTAATCTGAAGCAGTTCTAAAACACTGCCGTTTACTTCAGGTTGGGCAATTGGTAGACGTATTGCCGGGTTGATCCGGTTCACTTTCAGATCCCCATGGAGCACATATTGCAAGGGCTGTGGTGTTGTATGCACCACAACCCTTGGGCGTTACCAGCCACTGCCGCCGCTGGTGCCGCCCCGGCCCCCACCGCTGCGACCCCAACCGCCACCGCCGCTGCTACCGCCACGACCCCAGCTACCACCACCGCCACGGGTTCGGCTGCCGCCACTACCGCGTGAGCCGCCGGTGTTCCGGCTCCCACTGAGGAGCGAACCGATCAGGGCTCCGGTAAAGGCATCACCGCCGCTACTACGATTCCGATCGCGGTATTGTGCGATATCCTGTTCGAAGATCGATGCTGCCTGATTGGCGCTTTCGCGTGCCTGGGTGGCCTGGTTAAGCGCCTGTTGCATTCCGCCGGCATCGGTCGCCTGCCGTTCGGCATCGCGCAGGGTATCGCGTGCCTGGTTTAGTAGCACTGCTCCGCGCCCGCCAACCCCCACCGCCACCGCCTGCGCCTGGAGGTTGGCGGCGCGATCGAGTGCGTGTTGGGCTGAACGGAGCTCATCGGCCAGCCGGCGGCGCTGTTGATCGGCGCGCTGGAATGCTTCGTTGATATCGGCATACACTGCCTGGGTGCGCTGTTCGAGGTTGGTAAAGCGCTGGATCGCTTCACGCAGTGCGGCGGCGCGATATGCTTCCTCGGCCTGCGAGATCTGCGCAGCGGCAGCATCGGCCGCCTGCAATTCGGCCTGCAATTCGCTCAGGCGGCGTTGTGCGTCGTTGCCGAGATCGCCCTGGTGGAGTGTTGCGAACTGGATTGTCTTCTGTAGTTCGGCGGCCGCCACCTGGCGGGCACGGGCTGTTTTGTCGCGCAAGCTTTCCATTGCGGCAAATTCATCACGCGCACCGGCCAGTGCTTCATCGGCGAGGCGGTTGGCCTCCTGCGCCTGCCGCACCACCAACAACCAGTCGGGGCGCTGGTTGTTCAGCTCGTTCTGGGCAGTTTGCAGCGCGGTAGCGGCACGCGCCAACTGCTCTTCGGGGGCTTTGCCGATATCGGCATCGTTCGAGCGAATGAAAGCCCAGCCGGCATCGATATCGGCCTGAGCGGCGGCGATTTCGGCGCGGGCGGCATTGCGGGCTGCCTCCAGATCCTTCAGCCGCTGGATGATCGTGTCGATCAGGGTCTGGGCGTAGGCGATCCGTTCTTCCACCATATCGAGATCGGCGGCAGCATCGATAAACCCTTGCACTTCGATCGAGTTGCCGTGCGTTGCTTCGTCGATCAGGCCGGCCGCATCTTCGGCTGCCTGTTCGGCTTCGCTCCCATTGCCGCGAATATCGCTCCAGGTGCTTTCGGCAAACTCATCAACCCGGTCGAAGGCGCGCTTGCCTTCGGCAATCGTGCCATGCAGGCGTTCGAGTGCCGGGCGCAGCCGTTCGAGGCGTTGCTGGTTGGCCTGGTGTAAGGCCGGCAATCCGCCGGAACGCTGCACGCCGGCGGCACGCACTTGTTCGGCCTGTTCGATCAGTGGTAGCGCGGCTGCAACCCCCTGCTCAAGTGATCCGGCTGCCTGCTGCACCAGCAACTCGGCATCCGCAAACAGTTTTTGCCCTTCCTCGACCCGATACCCCTGGGCGGCGGCCCGTTCGGCACCGGCACGCCCGGCCGAAAGCCCTTCGCGCATGTCGGCGATGCGCTGGAGCATGGCTTTCAGGGTTGCGATGGCTTCGTGTATCTGGGCGGCTGTGGCGATTGCTGCGGCGCTGCGGCGCTCGGCCATCAGCGCTTCGATCTGCGCCACCATGTCGGCAATCGGGCGGGTGATGCGATCCGGGCGGGCAAATTCGCCACTGACGGCCACCTGTTCGCTGATGGCGGCGAGCGCCTGTTGGGCCTGGGCGAGCGCCTGCGGTGCCTGGCGATTCAGTTCATCAAGCTCGTTGCGCCGCTGTGTCGCCTGGTCGAGCAGTGCCCGCGCCGCGGCGGCTGTTGCCGCTGCCTGGCCAAAGAGCGGCTCGGTCGCGGCATAGTCGTCGGGGGTTGGCGTGCGTTTGGCGCGGATCGCTTCATCGGCATGATCGAACTGCTCTTTGGCCTGCAGGAACTGTTGCTCGGCGGCCTGGCCAAGCTCGCTCAGTTCGGCCGCTGCTGCCGCATCGTACGAAACGGCATCGAAGCGTGCCTGTTCGCGCATCTGCTGGATGGCCTGGCCAAGATCGGCAACCGCCACGCCGGCATTGCGCCGGGCGGCTTCGTACCCGCTACGGGCAGCCTGTGCCGTGCGGCGGCGGCTGTAGGCCAACCAGGCAGCCGGCCCACCGATCAGCAGCACCAGCAAGCCGATGCAACCGCCAACTGATGCAGGGCTGGTCGCGGCTACTGGCGCGGCTGCACTGCCGCCGGTGTTACCGCCGCCGGCGATCGCCCGATCAAGTGCGCCCAATGTCTCGCTGAACGCCTGTGTCGGGCGGTTGGCGGCGAGATTCTCGTTGAGTTGCCGACTCTGAATAGCCGTGCTGGTTGAGTCCAGCGCGGGAACCCATCGATCCCCATAACGAATCTCACTATAACGATCATTGAACGAAACGAAGATTGCGATCATATCGTCGATCACCTGATCGCCACGCGCCAGGCCATACTCGGCGAGCAGCTCATCGAAACGGCCGGCGCGGCCGTTGTCGACGGCAAACACCGCCACGCGTGCGCCACGGTTCAGGAGTGGCTGTGCGGCGCGCTCGATCGCACCACGATCCAGCCGCCGGCCTTCATCAACCAGAAACAGCCCGCTGACCTGGGCCAGCGCGCTTGTTGCGTAGAGCAATGCGCAGAGCAGGGTAAACAGTACGAGTCGTGTTCGCACACCGAGCCTCCTTGTCCCAACACACGGCACACCGGGCCGTTGTTCAGGTTGTAGCATACCACTTTTCGGGCGGCCCTGGCGGTAATAGGGTGCGACTCATGTGTGTACGGCGCGGCATGTGCCGGCAGGATGAATCCCTCGGCTACGAGCCGCGAAATATCGCCTGGAAGAGTGGGCACTGCGGAACTCTCTCGCATCGAGCGCAAGAAACGGATCGCAGTGTGCGACGGGATCCATTACACTACACATACAACGCGATGCACCCATACGGTGAGGAGAAACCATGCATCCAACCGAACAGCATGAGTACTGGCAGGCGGTACTGGCACGTGATAACCGTTATGATGGCCGGTTCGTCTATGCCGTACAGAGTACCGGTATCTACTGCCGGCCATCGTGCCCGTCTCGCCGGCCGCGGGCCGATCGGGTGGCGTTCTTTGCGGCACCGGCCGAGGCCGAGCAGGCCGGTTTTCGTGCCTGCCGCCGTTGCCGGCCGGATCTGCCGGCAGCCGACGAGCGGATCAAGCTTGTACAGCGGATCTGCAGCTATATCGATCTGCACCTCGATGCACCATTGCGGCTCGACGAGCTCGGTGCACTGGTTGGTGTCAGCCCATTCCATCTGCAACGGTTGTTCCGTCAGGTAGCCGGCATTTCGCCGCGTCAGTATGTCGAGGCGCAGCGTATGGCGCGCCTCAAGCAGCATCTGCGTGCCGGTGATGATGTGACCGGGGCGATCTACGATGCCGGGTTCGCTTCGAGTAGCCGGGTGTATGAGCGTGCGGCGACCCAACTCGGCATGCGCCCCGGCGAATATCGGGCCGGTGGGGTTGGGATCACAATCGGGTATACCACGGCAGCATGCGTGCTCGGGCAGCTGTTGCTCGCAGGAACCGAGCGGGGGATCTGCGCCGTGCGGCTTGGCGATGATGCCGAGGCACTGGCGCAGGCGCTACCGGCTGAGTTTCCGGCGGCCACTATTGTGCGTGATGATCAACGGCTACTTGTCTGGGTCGAGGCAGTGCTGCGCTACCTCGATGGGCGTGAGCCGCATCTGGATCTGCCGCTGGATGTGCGCGCCACAGCGTTTCAGTGGATCGTCTGGGAAGCCCTGCGTGCGATTCCCTATGGCGAAACCCGGAGTTACGGTGAAGTGGCAACCGCAATCGGCCGGCCGGCGGCTGCGCGTGCGGTGGCACAGGCATGTGCCGCCAACCCGGTCGCACTGGTCGTGCCATGCCACCGGGTCGTCCGCAGTGATGGCGATATCGGTGGGTATCGTTGGGGCAAGGCGCGCAAACGCTCCCTGCTTCAGCAAGAACGCGGTGAATGAGCCGGCAGCGACATACCACACCGGCTCTATAGCGAAGTGCAAGATTGATCGCTGGGAGCGCGGGCGGCTCGCCCGCATGCACGCACGATGCGCGCTCCCGGCATCCGCACAGATCAATACGGCTGCACTTCGCTATAGTGGTATATGTGCGGATCCACTGGTGGCGCCGGTCAGGCGACCGGCCGGGTTAACAAGCTCGCCAGCAGATCATCGGGGCGGACGGTGAGCTGTTGGCGGAGCTGTTCGACCTCGCCGGTGAGGCGGCGGTTTTCACGCTCGAGCATACGGCAGACCATATTCACCGCGTCGAGTTCGCGGCGTGCCTCTTCGGCGCTGCGTTCGGCATCTTCAAGCCGCCCGCGCAGCAGCACGATCTCCCCTTCGCGATCATACTGCGCATCATCGGCCTGGCGTCGCAGTGCGGCAAGTTCATACTCCTTCTCGATGAGCGATTGCTCGAAGCGGTTCACCAACAGATCGATGATCTCGCTCGGATCTTGTTGGGTTGCAATCGGCGATGCGGGGAGAACTTCAAACCCATCGAATATGATCGTGTCTTCGGTGGTTGCCTGTTTCATCATTCGCTCACAATAGTATGTGGGCATCAGGGTGGTTTGTAGAGCTCGTGAACGCCCGGCTTCTGGCTAGTATACCTGATATGCTCAGGAAGAGATGACACTATCGCCAACAGGCTCGACCCACGCTCCAGGTGTTTCTGATACATGAAAACGTCGGTTACCCCGGCTTTTGGATGACAATACGATACCGTATCGTTTCTGACATCCTGCTCATTTTGGCGGGTCTGGCACGAGCGCTTGCGGGCGGGCGGTTCGCATGTGCTTGCAGTGCTGAAGCATGGCATAATAGGCGGGCATGTTCCACACACAGAAATGAGGTTTCAACGATGAGCCGTATTCCAATCGCCCTGCAACTCTACTCGATCCGCGAGGATGCCGCCCGTGATCTGCCGGGGGTTTTGCAGGCAGTGGCGGCGATGGGTTATGAAGGGGTTGAGTTTGCCGGATACTATGGCCATAGCGCGGCGGATATTCGTGCGATGCTCGACACCTATGGCCTGCAGGTGGCCGGTGCCCATGTCGGGCTCGACACCCTGTTGGGGGATGAACTTGAGCGGAGTGTTGAGTTCCATCAGATCCTGGGCAATCGCTTCCTGATCGTACCCGGGCTGGCCGAAGCGCGGCGCAGCTCGCGGGCGGCATGGCTCGAAACGGCACGCCTGATGAATGAGGTAGCGGATCGACTGGCACCGCATGGCATGCGCACCGGCTATCACAACCATGCGATCGAGTTTGCCCCGCTTGACGGCGAACTCCCCTGGGATACCTTCTTCGGCAACACCAGGCGCGAGGTGATCATGCAGTTTGATGTTGGTAATGCGCTGCATGGCGGCGGCGAAGCACCGCCGTTCCTCGAACGTTACCCGGGCCGGGCGGTCACAGTGCATGTGAAGGAGTATGCCGCCGGCAACGATACCGCCCTGATCGGCGAGGGTGATGTTGATTGGCGTGCGATCTTTCATTTGTGCGAAACGATCGGCAACACCGAATGGTATATTGTCGAGCAAGAGAGCTACGCCTACCCGCCGCTCGAATGCGTTGAGCGCTGCCTGCAGAACCTGCGTGCAATGGGGAAGTGACGAGCAGTAGCCGCGAGGGGCAGGAAAGCAAACTTCCCCTCGCTTCCCCGGTATCTGGCGCGGGGATGCCTGCCATGCTGGGTAGACACAATCATGAACGCGTCAAGAGCCGTTCGATGGTGCGGCGCAGTTCCGGCAGGCTGACGGGTTTGGCAAGATAGCTATCGGCGCCGGCGGCCAGGCAGCGTTCGCGGTCTTCGGGCAGCGACAGTGCTGTGACGGCGACGATCGGCAATCGGGCGGTTTCGGCTGAGGATCGCAGGGTGCGAATGACCTCAAGCCCATCGACACCCGGGATCTGAATATCGATCAGCATCGCATCGGGATTTGCATCACGTGCCTGGATCAATGCATCTTGGCCATTATGCACGGCGATCACCCGATGGCCCGCACGGCTGAAGAGCTCGCTGAACAGCGCCCGTGTTTCATCGTGATCCTCAACAATCAGCAGGGTTGTCTGGCTGAAGGTGATTGATGCGGCAGGCGTACCAGGCGGTTCGTGCTGCACCGCATGCAGCACGTCACCAGTGGTTGTCAGCGGCAGACGCACGCTAAAACGGCTACCCCGGCCAATGTCGCTCACCACATCGATACTGCCGCCATGCATGCGTACCAACTCATAGACGAGCGCCAGGCCGAGGCCGGTGCCTTCGTAGCGGCGTGTCGGGCCGGTATCGAGCTGCACGAACGGAAGAAAGATGCGTTCGAGCTGATCGGCGGCAATACCGGGCCCTTCATCCCAGACGCTAAAACAGATGGTATGGTGCTCGGCGTCGGTTGTCACATCCAGGCCGATCCGGCCGCCGGATACCGAGAACTTGAGGGCATTTTCGAGCAGATTCACCAGGATCTGGCGCAGGCGTAGTTCATCGGCAACCAGCGGTTCACCAATCAGGCCGATACTACGCTGGATCTCGATCTGCCGTTTGTGTGCGGTATTGTGTATCAGTTGCAAGGCACCTTCACACAGCTGTTCGATATCGATCAGCTGTGGGTCGATCTCGATCTGGCCGGCGCTGATCCTGGCAAAATCAAGGATATTTGAGATCAGCGCCAGCAGATGGCTACCATTATGCCCGATTGTTGTCAGCACCTGGCGCTGGCGTGGTGTGAGCGGGCCATATGCTTCGGCCTGGAGCATCTCGGTGAACCCCAGCACCGATGTCAGCGGGGTACGCAGTTCGTGGCTCATCACCGCCAGGAACTCATCGCGGAGCTGCAGCGCCCGTTCGAGCTCGCGATTGGTGCGGCGCAGTTCAAGCGTACGTTCATCGATTCGCTGCGCCAGTACCGCCCGTTCGGCAATCAACTCCTCCTGAAAGCGTTTGCGTTCGGTGATATCGGCCGCGCTGCTGATCACAATGCGGCGGCCATCGGGCAAGGTGCCGAGCGGTGCCGAACTGAACTTCCAGACACGCTCAGTTCCATAGCGGGTTCTGATCCGATCTTCCCCTTCAGCAACCGGATTGTCGATGCCGTACAACTGTTCGATGGCTGCCTTCTCAAGCGAGCCACGCTCACCATACGCCAGGTTCGTCCAGTCGGTGATCGTCGGTATGTCGGCATGGCTATACCCCGAGAGGTTCGCCCAGGCTGCATTGATCTGGATCACTTCGCCATCAGCGGCATGGATCATCATGGGTAGCGGGTTGTCTTCGATGATGCGCCGTAGCCGTGCCTCACTGGCTTCGAGGGCCGTATTGGTGTGTTCAAGGGCCAGCCGTTGTTCGTCGGCATGGATGAGCGCAGCTTCGGTTTCAGAGCGGGCGGCATTCAGCACCATGCGCGTCAGCACCAGCCAGGCCAGGATCAGGGTATAGGCGGTGATGAATGGTATCTCAAGGTAGACCCCCTGGCCGCCGGCGCGCCAGATCAGCATGCCCCAGATCGCCATCCCGCTGCCGATGATCCATACCGGCCCAGCAAAGGCCATGGCAATCAGTGCCGGCATGATGACAATCAGCGAACTGATTTCGGACACATAGGGCGGCGGTAGCGCTACCCCGATCAACAGCACCGACATCACAATGGCGATCTGCGGTGGCAATGGCCTGCCGGCGAGCAGTGCGCCGAGCAACGCCAGATGGATCACCAGCGCGATACTGCTGGCGATGATGATGGCCATGATAGCCGGCGGAAAGAGGATCCCTACCAGCAGTTCGACCAGTGACGCAGCGATCAGCAGCGTATAGATCGCAATAGTGCCTGTGCGTTGGCTCAACATTGGCGTATAGTATCACGTTTCATCCGATAGCCGGGTTGGTGCCGTAGAGCATGATGCTATAATGGCAAACTGGTACCTGATGGTATAGACCTACGCAATGAGTCTGGAGTATATCACTATGGATCGGATTCTGGTGACGGAGCAGATCGCCGAGGAAGGGATCGCCCGCCTGCAGGCTGCTGCTCATGTCGATATTGATACGAAACTTGATCGGGCCGGTTTGCTGGCGGCCCTACCCGAATATGATGCACTGGTGGTGCGCAGCGCAACCAGGGTCAACGATGAAGTGCTGGCGGCCGGTACCCGGCTGCGCGTTGTCGGCCGCGCCGGTACCGGGGTCGATAATATTGAGCTGGATGCAGCGACCCGCCGCGGGATCCTGGTGGTGAACGCCCCGGCATCAAACAGTGTGGCGGTTGCCGAACTCACGATTGCGCTGATTCTGTCACTGGCGCGTTGTATTCCGCATGCGCATGCTTCGCTACAGGGTGGGCGCTGGGAACGCAGCAGCTTTATGGGGTTTGAGGTGCGCGGCAAAACACTCGGCCTGGTTGGGTTGGGTCGCATTGGTGCCGAAGTGGCGCGCCGGGCACGCGGCATGGAGATGTCGGTCGTCGCGTATGATCCGATCGTCTCGACCGAACGAGCCGCCCAGCTCGGTGTGAGCCTGCTGTCGCTTGATGAAGTACTGGCTGCCGCTGATTTCATTTCGCTGCATGTCCCGCTGGTTGAGGCAACCCGCAACATGATGAATACGGCACGCCTGGCATTGATGAAGCCGAGTGCCTACCTGATCAACGCCGCTCGTGGTGGCATTATTGATGAACCAGCACTGTATCAGGCGCTCGAACGCGGCACAATTGCCGGTGCCGCCCTCGACACCTTTGCCGCCGAGCCACCCACCGGCAACCCATTGATCGGCCATCCACGCGTGATCACGACCCCGCATCTCGGGGCATCGACCCGCGAGGCACAGGCGCTGACGGGTGTTGATGTGGCGGAGGGGGTGCTGACGGCGCTGGCCGGCGGATCGCCGCACTATGCCGTTAATGCACCATTCATTTCACCTGAACAGGAAGGGGTGATCTCGCCGTATATGCTGCTGGCGCGCAAGATCGGTGCCCTCTGTACCGGCCTGGTGAATGAGCCGGTGCGGGTCTACGAGATCGAATATCGCGGCGAGATTGCCGGTGTCGATACGGCACCGATACGCCTGGCGGTGCTGCAGGGGCTGCTGGCCGGAACCCGCGAAGAGCGGGTGACGGCGGTGAATGCGCCGCTGCTGGCGCGTGAACGTGGCCTGAAATACCGCGAATACACCTCCGACGATGCCGAAGCCTACGCCGGCATGCTGGTTGTGCGCGCACAGACGGCCGACGGTGCGCATGAGTTTGTCGGCACGATCATCCACGGTGTGCCGCATATCGTCGAAGCCGATGGCTACTGGGTGACCTTCGAGCCGGCCGGGCCGATGCTTTTTACCTATCATCGTGATCGACCCGGGCTGATCGGGCGGGTCGGTACCCTGCTCGGCGAGGCGGATGTCAATATCGCCAGCATGGATGTCGGCCGACTGGCACCGCGCGAACAGGCCATGATGGTGCTGCGGCTCGACGATCCGGTGCCCGAGGCGGTGCTGGCGCGGTTGCGCGCTGCGCCGGATCTCGATCGCGCCATTTCAATCATCTTATAATCGCACCATATCCGCAATCGGCGCGGAGCTTGTGGGAAGCCGGATGCTGCCAACAAGCTCCGCCCTTTTGCGTGTGCCGGCTATGATGCCTGGCCACTGGCGGCCGGCTCTTTGGCCGGCTCGGCGGTGGGGTCGCCTTCGCGCCGCAATGCGCCGATGCGCCCCGCCGGCGAGAGCAGCGTCAGCACCAGGCCGATTGCCGCCGAGATGAATGCGATCACGAAGACGCTCTCGATCGCAACCGCAATCGCCCGCACGACGGCGGCCCCGAATGCCAGATCGGCCGTGCCGGCTTCACGGGCAATCGGGTCGATCAGTGCTTCGAGCTGCAATGTGGCCGGATCAATGCCTGCCCCGAGCAACTGCGCATTGAGCTGGGCCGTCAGCGCCAACCCCATGATACTGACGCCAATGGCACCACCAATTGTCCGGCTGAACTGGACGGTCGAGGTGGCACTGCCGAGATCGCTGCGTTGAACCGAGGATTGCACCGCGATCAGGAAGGCCGGAATGGCCTGCCCCATGCCGATCCCCATCAGCGCCATGGGGATCAAAAGGCCGATCAGGCTGGCATTGCTGCTGAGTTGTGTCAGCATCAGAGCGCCAATTACCAGCAGGATCATGCCGATCCCCGCCAGGGTGCGGTAGTCGAATCGCAAAAGCAGGCGCCCACCGATCACCGACGAAAAGACCCAGCCGAGCATTAGCGGCATGAGCACGGCACCGGCACCGGTGGCGCTGGTGCCGAGTACCGTCTGCGCAAACAATGGCACAAACGACACCGAGCCGAACATGGCACAGCCGGCCATGAGCCCCTGGGCACAGGCGATCACAAAGAGCCGATCGCCGAAGAGCCGTAATGGGACGATCGGATCCGCTGCACGTCGCTCAACAATAATCAAAACCACACTACAGATCAGTGCCCCGATGATCATTGCCGCACTCGCCGGGCTGCCTAACTGAAAGAGGCCAAGCAATAACAAGACGATTGCCAGTGTCAGCAGGGCTGCACCGAGATAATCGACGGCCGGGCGTATGACATTGGTATCACGCGGCCGGTCGATCCAGCCACGCCAGACGATCGCCGCAGCCAGTAGCCCTGGTGGGATATTGACATAAAAGATCCAGCGCCAATCAACCTGATCAACCAGGAAACCGCCGAGCAGCGGCCCGACCACCGACGAGACGCCCCAGACACCCGAGAAGACCCCTTGCATAGTGGCGCGTTGTTTGAGCGAGAACATATCGCCAATAATTGTGAAAACCAGCGGCAACAGCCCGCCGGCGCCCAACCCCTGGATCACGCGATAGGCGATCAGTTCGCCCATGCTATTCGCGATGCCGCACAGGAGCGAACCGATCAGAAAGGTTGCCATGGCAAACATGAATACCGGTCGCCGACCATACACATCCGAGAGCTTGCCAAACAGCGGCACGGTGGTAGTCGATGCCAGCATATACGCGGCAAACACCCAGCTATAGGCGTCGATCCCACCGAGATGCGCAACAATCGTCGGCATCGCAGTTGAGATAACTGTCGATTCCATGGAGGCAAGGAACAGGCTCACCATCAGGCCGATGGTGACAACAATCATACGATTTCGAGACATATACCAGACTCCTTTGGTGTGTTTGGGGGAATAGCCCTGTCACAGGATTTGTCGAGCGATGATATCTGTGCAAGCTGAACAAGATTGCTTCAAACGGTCAGCCGGTTGCCTCCGGCCGGTGATAGGCGATCGCCAATGCCGACAGAGCGTATGTCAGCGCACTACAGATCAGGGCTGGTGTGAATCCGAGTGCGACCTGGCTCCAGCCACTCAGAGCCGCCGCACCAGCCCAACCGAGCGACCAGAGAATACTCATCAGGCTCACCGCTGCGCCGCGTTGCCGTGGTGGTGTTGTCTGCATGACGAGTGCATCATTGAGCGGGTAACTTGCAGCGACAAACATGCCGCGCAAAAAGAAACCGGCGATCGCAATCGGCAGAAACGGCACCAGCATCAGCAGCATGGCCGGCCCGGCACACATGCGCAGCACCCATGCCGCCCGGCGCAGGCCGATCCGATTGCTCACCGGGCCACCGAGTGCGGCACCGAGCCCCATGCCGAGTGCCGTCAGGGCCAACACCAACCCGACGGCAGCATCATCGAGGCCAAAGAGATCGCGAAAGAAGAGATTCTGAAACGGCAGTATGACCCCGCCGCCGACCCCCAGCAGGAAGGATGGAAGCGCATAGCGCAGCAAGCCGAGCGCCGGTACACGCGCCGAGAGTGCCCACTGTGCTTCGGCGGGATCATCAAGTGGCCGATCCGGCAGCGCCCGCATGATCGGCACAATCGCCAGCAGCGCCAGCACAACCACGCTCATCAGGGCTACGCGATAGGCATTTGTCGCCTGCGGATCGATCTGGAGCATGTTAGCCGCCAGAGCCGGCAGCACACCCGCCACCGCACTGCCTGCCAACCCGATCATCAGCGCGGCTGAAGCATTCAGGCCGAAGATCGATGCCCGTTTCGAGCTATGTGTCACGCTCGTGAGCAACGGCACAACCGAGGTGGTTGTCAGGAGCTGGGCGGCACCTACCAGAAACTGAGCTGATGCCAGTGCCGGCAGTTCGGCGAGCAGCAGCAGTGCCACCCACCCCAGGCTATAGATTGTAATCCCTGCCATCAGGGCACGCCGTGGCCCGAGTCGGTCGATCAGCAACCCGATCGGCAACCCGAGCACCACCCCGGCCATGCGATAGATGGTCGAGAAGAGCCCGACCACATCATTACCATAGCCGAGGCTCACAAGGTAGAAATTAAACAACAGGTCGGCAATACTGCCGGCAAATCCAAAAAGGGCGCTGTGCAGCAGAATTCGCCGCACCGGTGGAGGGATACGCGCCGCTGCCGTGCGAACGCGGCTAAAAAACATGGACACGCCGTTCGTCCTTTAGTGTGTTGCTGATTGCATAAGAATAGTGCGCGTTGCCGCCGCACATGCCTCCCAGGTAAACTGTGCCGCCCGTGCCCGGCCGGCTTGGCGTAATGCCTGCCGTAGTGCCGGTTCGTCGAGCAGCATACGAATACCTTCGGCGATCGCCGTGGTATCATGCGGATCCACCAGCAGTGCCGCGTCACCAGCGACCTCGGGGAGCGCCGAGCTCCGCGCTGTAAGCACCGGCGTGCCGGATGCCATTGCTTCCAGCACCGGCATGCCGAACCCTTCGTAGAGCGAAGGAAAGAGAAACGCCAGCGCCCCGGCATACAGGGCCGGTAGATCATCATCGGCGACATACCCGGTGAACACCACGCGATCGGCAATGCCGAGGTTGGCGGCATGGTGCTCGATCGGCGCGGCAAGCCAGCCGCGCCGCCCGGCGATCAGCAACCGTGGCGTTGGCCTGTTTCTGCCGACCAGTGCCAGCGCTTCGATCAGGCGCAGCAGATTTTTGCGTGGCTGCACCGTGCCGACATACAACAGGTATGGTTCACCGGCGCTGATCTGCTGTATTCGGGCCGCAGCCGCCGGATCGACAGCCATCCCAAAACGTGGCGATACGCCATGGTACACGACATCGATCCGCTGTGGGTCGATACGTGCCAGTTGCGCCAGATCGGCACGGGTGGCCTGCGAAATCGCAATCACCCGCGTTGCCACCCGTGCACTCCAGAGCGTCGAGAGCCGCAGGTAGATCCGCTGTGCCCGGGTATGTGCCGCCGGGTAACGCAGATACCCCATATCGTGAATGGTGACGACACTGCACATTCGGCGCGCCAGCGGTGTAGCGAGTGGTAAGACATGCGCCGGAACAAACAGAACATCCGGCTGGTGCTGCAACACCTCTGCTGAAAGGCGCAGGTGCGTCCAGAGCCGTGCCAGTGGGATCTGCCGCAGTTGAAAGTTTGCCCCGAGCGGCGGCAGGTGTGCCGGCTGCCGATGACAATACAAACGGTATGGCGTCGTCGTGTCGGCCTGGGCCAATGCCGCCAGGAGCTCGTAGGTATACTGTTCGGTGCCGGTACGGGTCGCAGTTGCGATCCGGCTGATATCAATGCCGATCTGCATAACCTATCTATTCTACCACCACCAGCCCATGCTATAATGCGGCTCCATTTCGCCGCAATCAGGAGCAACCAATGAGCCTGTACCACGAGAAGGCAGCGCAGGCACAGGCGCTGCTGGCCGAGCTTGATCTCGGCTGCTGGATGACCTTTGCCCGTGAGACTGTCGTGTCGCCTGATCCGGGGATCGACCTGGTGGTCGGTGTGAATGTGACATGGAACTCGGCCTTCATCTTTGGCCGGAATGGCGAACGGATTGCAATCGTCGGGCGGTATGATGCGCCGGATGTGCGGCGCAGTGCGATCTTCGACACGGTGATCGGCTACGACGAAGGGATGCGCGAGGATCTGATCGCCGCGCTGACAACCATCGATCCACCATCGATCGGCCTGAACTATAGTGTTGATGACAAAACCGCCGATGGGCTGACGCATGGCATGTGGCTGATGCTGCATGATCTGCTGCGCGATACACCATTCCCGGCGCGCTTTACCAGCGCCGAAGGGCTACTCGGCCGGTTGCGAGCACGCAAAACCCCTGCCGAAGTCGAGCGCATCCGCGCTGCGATCACAATGACCGAGGAGATTGTGGATCTGATTGGTGCGCAGATTGTGGTTGGGAAGAGCGAGGCCGATATTGGGGCATTCGTTCACGAACAGTTTCGTGCCCGTGGTGTGCCGAGCGCATGGGCGTGGGAAGGCTGCCCGATCGTCAATAGTGGCCCTGAGTCGGATCCCGGCCATGCCGCGCCACGCGCCGATATTATGATCGCGCCTGGGCATCTGGTGCATATCGATCTCGGGGTGCAACTCGACGACTACTGCTCGGATATCCAACGGATGTGGTATGTACGCCGGCCGGGCGAAACCGCACCACCGCCTGCGATTCAGCATGCCTTCGCCACTGTGCTACAGGCGATTGATGCCGGGGCCGCCATCCTGCGCCCCGGCGTGCGTGGCTTCGAAGTCGATGCCGTCGCCCGCGAGGTGATTGTCGATAATGGCTACGAGGAGTACCGCCATGCCTTCGGCCATGGCCTTGGCCGCGCATGCCACGATGGTGGGCCGCTGCTCGGGCCGCGTTGGGAACGCTATGGATCCACCCCCGATATGCTCATCGAAGCCGGCCACGTCTATACCCTCGAACTCGGGGTGATGACCGAAGCAGGGTATCTCGGCCTCGAAGAGGATGTGCTCGTGACCGAAACCGGCTGTGTCTTCCTCTCGACCCAGCAGCGCGAGCTCCGCATGCTATAAGCCGCGGCTCACCCATGTACGATTGCTGCTCCGGGTGGTGGCGGCCCAACCACTACCACCCGGCATAAAGCATGTCAAATCCCTCTTGACATGCAGAACATATAAAATATATAATCCCCCTACCACCAATTGGAATGAATATCCGTCAGTGTAGCCGGAACGACTATGCCTGATTCGCCACAGCGAACCATCACCGAGCAGGTGCTTGTACGGTTGCGTGATCTGATCTTGAGCGGCGGGTTAGCACCGGGGAGCCGTATCGACCAGGCCGAGATGGCGCGGCGTTTCGGCACGAGTCTGGTGCCGGTACGCGAGGCGTTGGCCCGCCTGCAGTCGAGCGGCCTGGTGCGCATTGTGCCGCATCGCGGCGTATTTGTCGAAGATCTCTCGCTTGATGAAATGATCGATATCTACCACATGCGCGAAGTGCTCGAAGAGCATGCGGCCCGGGATGCGGCGGCACATCTAAGCGACAGCGACATCGTACAACTCGAGCGGCTGGTTGATCAGATGGAGCAGCTTGCGGCCGATGGTGATATTGCGGCGTTTCTACGCCATACCCGTGAATTTCATTTCACGATCTATCGGGCGGCGCGGCGGCGGCACCTGTTACAGGCATTACAGCAGCTGTGGGATCAGAGCGAACGCTATCGCCAGTTACAGATCCATCTGTTACCCGGCCGCATGCGCGAAGCACTCTTCGAAAATCAGGCAATTCTCCAGGCCTGCCGCCATCGCGATGCCGATTCTCTGGCGTATATGGTGCGCTACAAAGTACATCAAACCACGGTTGGCCTGCGCGAACGCATGCAGCATGCCAGCGTGCCGGTTGCGCTTGGCCTGCGCAGTGCCTGAGGCTCGCCCTCGCCTGCTCGTTGCCTCAAGACAGAGAGGTATCCATGGCAAACGAAACGATCCGGCTCCAGGGGATTGCGTGGAATCACACCCGTGGTTTTGTGCCGATGGTTGCGACTGCCCAAAGGTTTAGCGAACTGCATCCCGATGTCGAAATCAGCTGGCAGAAGCGTTCGCTGCAGGCCTTTGGCGATCAACCGATCGAACAGCTGGCGCAACAGTTTGATCTGCTGGTGATCGATCATCCGTTTGTCGGGTATGCCGCCGCACACCCGGTGCTGTTGCCGCTCGATGAGCATCTGCCGGCCGACTTTCTGGCCGACCAGGCGTCGCAGAGCGTCGGTGCATCATACCCGAGCTATCACTACGGCGGCCATCTGTGGGCACTGCCGATCGATGCCGCCACCCCGGTGAGCGCGTATCGTGGCGATCTGCTGGCACGCGCCGGTGTTGGTGTGCCGCAGACCTGGAGCGATCTGCTGGCGCTGGCGCGCCGTGGCCTGGTAGCACTGCCGGCGATTCCGATCGATAGCCTGATGAACTTCTATATGTGTTGTGGTGCACTCGGCGAAGATCCGTTTCTCTCAACCGAACGGGTTGTCGATCCATCGATCGGAACCGCTGCACTCGCCATGCTGCGTGAACTGGTCGCCCTATGCGATCCGGCCTGCCTGACGCGCAACCCGATCCAGACCTACGAACTGCTGGCGGCTGGCGATCACGAGGCATACTGTCCGTTCGCCTATGGCTATTCGAACTACGCCCGGCCGGGGTATGCCGCCCATCTGCTGCGGTTTGGCGGATTGGTGCATACCGACGATGGCCGGCCGTTACGATCGACACTCGGCGGCACCGGCCTGGCGATCTCGCGGATCTGCCGCCACCCCGAAGCTGCCGCCGCCTATGCCGCCTTCGTCGCAGCACCGGCGTGTCAATCCGGCCTGTATCTGGCAAGCGGCGGCCAACCAGGCCATCGAAGCGCCTGGACGAGCGCAGCGGTGAATGCGGCATGCGGCGACTTCTTTGCCGATACGTTGGCGACACTCGATGCCGCGTTCTTGCGGCCACGCTACGCTGGTTATCTCCACTTCCAGGATCACGGAGGCCCGATCATCCATGCCTACCTGCGCGACGGCGGTGATCCGCGTGCGGTGGTGAGCCGGCTCGATGCACTCTATCGCGAATCGCGCCCCTCTACCCAATAGAAAGAAGTTTGCCATGGATACTGCTGCGCCACTCGATGGGCTGCTCGTGCTGGATTTCAGCCAGTTTCTGGCCGGCCCGTCGTGCGCGTTACGGCTGGCGGATCTCGGCGCACGTGTGATCAAGATCGAACGCCCCGATGTCGGCGATCTCTGTCGCCAGTTGTACATCAGCAATCTCGAACTCGATGGCGACAGCACGCTGTTTCATTCGATCAATCGCAATAAGCAGAGCCTGGCCGCCAATCTGAAGGATCCGGCCGATCTCTTACGAGTCAGGCGGCTGATCGCCCGTGCCGATGTATTGATCCAGAACTTCCGCCCCGGTGTGATCGAACGCATTGGCCTGGGGTACGAGGCAGTGCGCGAACTGAACCCGCGCATTGTCTACGGCACCGTGACCGGCTATGGCAATACCGGATCGTGGCGCGACAAACCCGGCCAGGATCTGCTGGTTCAGGCGCTTTCGGGGCTGGTCTGGTTGAACGGCGATGCCGGGCAGCCGCCGCTGCCGTTTGGCCTTGCCGTAGCCGATATGTTTGCCGGTGCCCATCTGACACAGGGCATTCTGGCATGCCTGGTGCGCCGTGGTATCAGCGGGCGTGGTGGCCTGGTGGAAGTCAGCCTGCTCGAGTCGGTTCTCGATCTGCAGTTCGAAGTGCTGACAACCTTCCTTAATGATGGTGGCCAATTACCGCAGCGTAGTGCCGTCAATAATGCCCATGCCTACCTCGGCGCACCCTACGGCATCTATGCAACCGCCGACGGCTACCTGGCGCTGGCCATGGGTTCGGTGATCCGCCTCGGCGAACTGCTCGAATGCCCACAGCTCGCTGCCTATACCGATTCGCAGCGCTGGTTTACCGAGCGTGATGCGATCAAGAGCATCCTGGCCGAGCATCTCGCCACCCGCACAACCGCCGCCTGGCTGGCACGCCTCGAACCGGCCGACTACTGGTGTGCCGATGTCTTGACCTGGCCGCAGCTCATGCAGCAGCCGGCCTTCCAGCAGTTGCAGATGACCCAGCGCGTGGCACGCGCCAATGGCGCCGCGCTCGAAACAACCCGTTGCCCGATCCGTATCGATGGCCAGATCCTCACTGCACCGCATGGCGCGCCGCAGATCGGCGAACATACCGACCGGGTTCTTGAAGAGTTTGGCCTTGATCGCCAGGGCTGACGCTATAGCCGCACGACGTGCCGCTGCCGGGCTTGCAAAGCGGAAGGAATGCGCATGATCCACGAACAATACTTCGAAGATTATACAATCGGCTTCGAACGGCGGAGTCTGGGGCGTACGATCACCGAGGCCGATATTGTGATCCACGCCGGGCAGACAGGTGATTTCTACCCACACCACATGGACGCCGAGTGGTGCGCCACACAGGAGTTCGGCCAGCGCATAGCCCACGGTACCCTGATCTTCAGTGTTGCGATCGGCATGACCGCCGGGGCGATCAATCCGCATGCCATGTCGTATGGTTACGACCGCCTGCGGTTTATCCGGCCAGTATTCATTAATGATACAATTACCGTACGTGCCGCTATCAAAGAACAGCGCGACCATCCGCGGCGTGCCGATCATGGGATCGTTGTCGAACTGATTGAAGTGTTTAATCAGCGGCAGGAACTGGTGCTGGTATGCGAGCATCTCTACCTGGTGCAGCGGCGACCCGTAGCGAACTGACGCTGCGGTATATGCTGCTGTCGGGCGTAGCATTGCTGATTGTGCTGCTGCTCGTTGCCGGCCTGGGGTTTGCGGCTGTGCGCGAAGGGCTTATCGAGCCGCCGCGTATTACGCTCTCGTTTGGTGGGGCACGCCTGATCGGCAGTACAACCGTCATGCCGCTCTGCCCACAGCTCGTCGCCTGTATGATGGATCGCCCCAGCCCGGTCATCCGTGTGTATAGCCTGTGGTTGTTGAGTCAGGCACCTGATGATCACGCCGGGCCGACTCGCGTCACGCCGCTGCTCTCGTTGCCACTGCGCGACACCCGCAGATAAGACCCCTGTGAAAAAAAGAATTTAGTTGACAATCAGCGACGAGGATTATAAGATATAAATATCCGCGAAACGTAACTCAACAACCACTTCAGACAGCGTGCATTCCAGCAACGATGCGCATAGGCCATTATGCCAATGGAGGCATCAGTGACAGTCGCACCACTCCTTGAGATCGACTATCGGCCGCAATTGCCTGCGCGGCACAACCATGGTATTGCGATTGTCGGGTGTGGTGGGATCGTCAACTATGCCCATCTCCCGGCGTATCGTGCCAATCAGCTCAATATTCTCGGGTGTTTCGATGTCGATCACGATGCTGCACGCAAGACGGCGGCGGCGCATGCGATTCCGCGTGTATATGCAAGCCTTGATGAAATACTGGCCGATCAGGCGGTCGAGATTGTTGATATTGCAGTGCCGGCCTGGCATCAGCGCGAGATCGCACTCCGTGCTCTGGCAGCCGGCAAGCACCTTCTCTGTCAGAAGCCGCTAGCCGAAGATCTTGCCGACGCACGTGTGATCGCAACCGCCGGGCAGCGTGCCGGCCGTAAGGTCGCCGTCAATCAGCAGATGCGCTGGAGCGCCGGCATTGCGGCGGCGCGTGATCTGGTGGCGCATGGCCTGATCGGCACGCCGACCGATGCACAGATCCAGGTTTCGACCAGCACCCCCTGGCATATGTGGCCATGGCTGCGTGATGCACCACGGCTCGATGTGATGTACCATAGCATTCACTATATCGACAGCATGCGTTCGATACTCGGCGATCCGGAATGGGTCACCAGTTCGCATACGACGTACCCGGGCCAGCTTGAGCGCGCTGAAACGAAGACCATCACCCTGCTCGATTATGCCTCTGGTTTGCAGGCACTGATTGCGGTCAATCATCACGACGAGAGCGGTGATACTTATGCGATCTATCGCTTTCTCGGCACCGAAGGGGTGATCAAAGGCACGATCGGCCTGCTCTACAACTACCCCGATGGTCGGCCCGACACCCTTCAGATCCATTCACGACGCCTGGTTCCTGATATGTGGCTTGATGTGACACTCGAGGGGCGTTGGATCCCCGATGCTTTTATCGGCCCGATGGCCGGGCTCATGACGGCCATCGAAGCCGATGGTGTGCCGCCGACCGATGCGTCTGACAATCTCAATACGCTGCGGATCGTGCATGCCGCCTATCGCTCGGCTGCCGAGCGGCGGGCGATCCGGCCGGCCGATCTGTGATATTGCTTTCGGTGCCCTGTTGATCGCCGGGCCTGATCCCCGGCGCTGTTCTATCTTTTCGCGAGGAGGTTGCTGGAGAACAAGGCAGGATGGCAGGCCGCTCGGCCTGGTGGTTCGTTCGTCGGAAACTGACATGCACACTGCAAAGATGCTCTGATCGACGTACGCCGGCATTGCCGGCCGATCACTTTGGAGGGACCAACGATGGCACACCGTCACGAGGAAGAACTCGCACGTGAGTTGATGCGCCGCGGCCTGAGCCGGCGCGAGGTGCTCAAGATCGGGATGCGCCTGGGCCTTGGTGCAACCAGCCTTGGCGCTCTGCTTGCCGCCTGTGGCCAGGCACCGGCGGCTCCATCAGCCGATCAGCCGGCGGCAGCCCCCACCGCTGCTCCGGCGGCTCAGCCTGAGCCGACCGCTGCGAGCATCTTTGATGCCTCAGTCGGCGCAAGCGGCCCCTGGCCAAGCAGCGGCGTAGCCGAGCCGGGCAGCCCGGTCGAGATCAGTGTCGCCCATGCCTGGGATGCAACATTCTTCGAGCGGCAGAAGCAGTTCGACCAGCTCTTCATGGAGCGCCACCCAAATATTATCGTCAAGGCCGAAAATACGCCATGGGGCGAATTCCGCCAGAAATATGTCGCACAGGCGGCCGGCGGCGCGCTGCCCGATCTGCTGTATGTGCAGTTTGCCTGGGCACAGGAGCTGATCAAGAACGGCCTGTTTATCGCCCTCGACGACTATATTGCCCGCGAGGCGGATTTCAACATCGACGACTTCACCCCGGCGTCGCTTGTTTCGTATCAGCGCGACGGCAAGCTGTGGGGGATCCCGTATGATGAAGGCCCCGGCAACCTGTACTACAACAAGGATCTGTTTGATGCCGCCGGTATCGGCTACCCGGATGACAGCTGGGATCTCGAACGGCTCAAGGCCGTTGCGATCCAGCTGACGCAGGGTGAAGGGCCGAACAAGATCTTCGGGCTGGCCGAGCTGCCCAGCCCGGGCGATACCCTGATGGCACCGCCCTATCTCTTCCCGTTCGGTGCGGAATACCTGACCGAGCCGAAGGAGGATTTTGTGCGGATCAACGAGCCGGCAGCGGTTGCCGCGATGGAGTGGTGGCAGGAACTGCGCGATCGCGGGGCGGTTCCCAGCCCGGCCGATCTGCAGAATGTCGCATGGCCGGCCTTCCAGTTCGGCAAGATCGCCATGACGATGCAGGGGGGCGGGGCACCCCCGCCGATCCGTGCCGGCTCGAACTTCAACTGGGATATCGCCAAGTGGCCGAAGGGACCGCAGGCCCACAAGACATTCAGTGCCGGTAGCGCCTATATGATCACGCGCGACAGCAAGAACCCGGATGCGGCCTGGATCTACCTCAATGAGTATATCTCGACTGCCGGGCAGGCCTATATGTGGGGCAGCACCGGCCGTGGTAGCCCTTCGCGCCTCTCGGCGTGGCCGTCGTATATCAATTCGCCGTTTGCACCTCCGGGAGCCACGCTCGTCGAAGAGGCGATGCGCACGACGGCATCACACGAGATCATCGACCAGCCGACCGGCCCGCAGGTGACGCAGGCAGCCGGCCCGATCTGGGATCTCGTCGTCGCCGGTGAGCTTGATGTCAAGAGTGCACTCGATCAGATCTTCGCTGCCGTTGATCCGATTGTGGCGCAGAACCGGACATAACTCGCTGTTTGTGTGTATCTGGCCGGTTACCGGCCAGATACACGAACATCTCAAAGGAAGATGCTATGGCAGTGCAGCAGCAGATTGACCAGGTCGGTGCCGTGCCGCTGGGGAAGCCGAAGCTCGGCAAGCGGGCCCGGCGCGAAGAACTTGAATTCTATCTTTTTATTTCACTCTGGGTGATTGGTTTTCTGGCCTTCGACGCCGGGCCGATCGTCGCGTCACTGCTGATCAGTTTCACCAACTGGACCGCGCTTTCGCCGCCGGAGTTCGTTGCAATGGCGAACTATCAGCGCATGATCGGCGATCCGCTCTTCTATACCGCACTGCGCAACTCGATCTACTTCGGTGTCGGGAGCGTCGGCCTCGGGCTGATTGTTTCGTTCTTGCTGGCGCTGCTGCTCAACCAGAATGTCTTTGGCATGTCGGTGTTTCGCACCATCTTCTACCTGCCGTCGGTGGTGAGCGGTATTGCGGTGGCGATCCTCTGGATCATGATCCTGCACCAGGATTTCGGCCTGATCAATTCGGTACTGTCGTGGTTTGGTATTCAGGGGCCGGGCTGGCTTGTACAACCGGCGTGGGCCATGCCTGCACTCATCCTGATGAGCCTGTGGGGGGCCGGCGGTTCGATGGTGATCTATCTCGCCGGTCTGCAGAGTGTGCCGCAGCATCTGTATGAAGCGGCAGCCATCGATGGTGCCGGTACCTGGCAGAAGTTCTGGACGGTCACGATTCCGATGATGTCGCCGGTGATCTTTTATAACCTGATCGTCGGCTTTATCGCTTCGATCCAAGGGTTCGTGCTGGTGTTGATTATGACCAACGGTGGGCCGGCGAATGCAACCCTCGTCTACGGGTTGTATCTGTACCGCCTGGCATTCCAGTTCTTCCAGATGGGCTATGCCTCGGCGCTGGCGTGGGTGCTGCTGATGGTGATCATGCTGATCACAGCCACGCAGTTCTACTTTGCGCGTTACTGGGTGTACTACGAAGGCGATCTGCGAAAGTAGTCGAATCAGCAGGTGATATTATGAAGGCTGGAACCCCCGATCGCCCGGCAACTATCATCGTACCGCAACGGCCGCCGCTGCTGGGCATGCGTGCCCGCTCCGTCTTGCAGACGGTAGTTGTGTATGGGTTATTGATTGCCGGCTCTGCGGTCTTTCTCTTGCCGTTCATGTGGATGGTCTCAACATCCCTCAAACAGTCGCAGGATGTCTTTACCTACCCGCCATCCTTCTTCCCCAACTCGTTCGAATGGCGCAACTATATTTCGGGATGGACGATCCTGCCGTTCAATACCTTCCTGATGAACTCGTTGATCGTCACATTTGCCAATGTGATCGGTAATTTGATCTCCTGTTCGCTGGTGGCGTTCGGTTTTGCACGCCTGCGGGCCCGTGGGCGCGATATCCTGTTCCTGGCGCTGCTGGCAACTCTCATGATCCCACGTGAAGTGACGATTGTGCCGCGCTTTCTGCTCTTCAGTCAGCTCGGCCTGGTGAATACGCTCTGGCCGCTGATCCTTCCGGCCTGGTTTGGCTATGCGTTCTTCATCTTCCTGCTGCGTCAGTTCTTCATGAGCATCCCCCACGATCTCGATGATGCGGCGCGCATCGATGGCGCATCGACACTCCAGATTCTGGTGCAGGTGATTATGCCGCTTTCGGGGCCGGCATTGGCGACGGTGGCGATCTTTGCGTTTATCGGTAACTGGAGCAATCTGCTTGATCCGCTGATCTATCTGCGCTCGACCGAGTTGTATACCCTGGCGCTCGGTCTGAATCTGTTCCGCGGCCAGAACTTTACCCAGTTCAACCTGCTGATGGCGGTGTCTATCATTACCCTCATCCCGGTGCTGGTGGTCTTCTTCCTCTCGCAGAAGCTGTTTGTTCGCGGCGTTACGCTGACCGGTATGGGCGGCAGGTAGTTTCGAACCATACAGACATGATGGAGCAACGATGCCCACATTACACGTGAAGTACCGCACCTTTGATGGCTTCGAGCGCGCTATGGCGCAGCAGACGGCGCATTTCGGCGGATTGCACCCGGGTGTTGCGGTGGCGCTGAGCCATGCCGGCCCCGAAGAGCTGTATGCCGAGATGGTCGAACAGGGCGGGGTGCTTGCAGGTGCATATGATGTCATGCTGGTGCTGAGCGACTGGTTGCCGGATCTGATCGCTCGTGGCGGGCTGCTGCGCCTCAACGAGAAGATCGGAAGAGCGTCGTGTAGGGGAAGAGTGTAGATCTCGGTGGTCGCCGTAT
>CALLZL010000554.1 GCA_937859575.1 uncultured Chloroflexota bacterium | reverse complement strand
CAGAGGAACAGAGGAACAGAGGAACAGAGGAACAGAGGAACAGAGGAACAGAGGAGCAGAGGAACAACACGAATCTATCTCCTGTTCTTTTGTTCTCCTGTTCTCCTGTTCTTTTGTTCTCCTGTTCTCCTGTTCTCCCCTCCCTACCCCTCGGCTCTTCGCACCCGTGGCCCGATCGTCGTCAGCACTTCGTGGGTGATTGTGCCGAGCCAACCGGCAACCTCCGCCGCATCAATCCGCTCGGCGCCCTGTTCGCCGATCAGCACCACCTGATCGCCGCCGGTGACCCCGGCGATATCAGTCACGTCCACCAGGATGTAATCCATGCAGATCCGGCCGATCACCGGTGCACGCTGCCCGCCAATCAGCACACTACGCCAGGCCGGGCTGCGCTGCACCCCATCGGCATAACCGATCGGCACCGTCGCTACCATGGTTGGCCGAGTGGTGACGAACATGCCGCCATACGAGAGCGGTGTACCGATCGGCACTTCTTTCAACTGGGCAATCGTACTTTCGAGCATCAACGCCGGTCGCAGCCCGTCGATCAACGGCACATGCGGTGCCGGGGTCAGCCCATAGCAGGCGATACCGGGGCGTACCGCATCAAAACGCGCCTCGGGGAAGCGCAGCAGTGCGGCACTATTGGCGGCATGTACCAGTGGCGGGCGTAATCCGGCCGCCTCGATCTGTGCCAGCAGCATCTTGAAGCGTGCAAGCTGTGCCAGTGCTGGGCTTGCATCGAGTTCGTCGGCACATGCAAAATGGGTATACATCCCGGTGACACGTATGCGCGCCACATCTGCCAGGCGGCGCAAGAGCGGCCCGACATCCGCCGGGGTTAGCCCGAGCCGCCCCATGCCGGTGTCGACCTCCAGATGCACCTGCGCCGAGCGGCCGGTGGCTCGGGTTGCTTCGATCAGGCCATCGGCGACACTCTGATCATAAATTGTGCATGTCACATCGAGCCGTAGAGCGTCGCGTGCCTGCTGCGGTGGTAAGAAGCCAAGCAGCATGATCGGCGCGGCGATACCGGCGGCGCGCAAGACGGCCGCTTCATCGAGATTGGCGACCGCGATCATTGCTGCGCCGCCGGCTAGCAGCCCACGTGCCGCCAGCGCCATGCCATGGCCATAAGCATCGGCCTTGGCCACTGCAATCAGCGGCACCCCGGCATGCGCCCGCAGGCGGCGCACATTTTCGGTAATGGCGGCAAGATCGATCCGCGCACAGGTCGGATTCTCAACTCGCCCTCCTAACGGCACAATTCGTGCGCCGGACTTCGTCGCGCCGTGGCGACGGATACGTTCGATGCTACTCACCTGCTGCTCCATGGCTGAAACTGACCGCTGTATCTTGGCAGTGTCATTCTGTTCACGCAATGATGCCAACCTGATACACATCTGAGAGCGTGGTGCGGCTATGGCCGCCAGCCAATGCGTATCAACCCGCCGCTATCGACATTCAGCGGGTTGAGTGCGCCGCCGGCACGGCTGAAACAGTCGATACGGTTCAATGCCGCCGACACACATGCCGGTGCTGAACCGAGATCGCCACCCAGATCTTCCCATGGCTGCCAGCGTGTTCCATCCCACCAGCGGTGCAATAGTGTACCACGTTCGCTGCGAACGAAAATACTTAGCCGGTTGGGTGCCCAGGCCGCCAGTGCCGGTGCCGAGGTTGCACCACTGCCGAGCTCTTCCCAGGTTGATGCCCAGCTGCCATTTTGCCATGCCAGCCGGTAGATGCGCCCTTCTCGTCCGCGCACCAGGCAATCGATCCGCTGTGCGCCGGATGCGGCACATGCCGGTGCCGAGGTTAGCATCCCCTCGAAGCGTCGCCATGGGTGCCATTCACGCCCGTCGAACCAACGCTGATAGAGCGCATCGTCGCTGCCGCGTACAAACAGGGCTACCACCCCTGGTGCCCACGAAACTGCCGCCGGTGCCGAGGTGGCGATACCCCCCAGATCCTGCCAGTCGGTCCAGTTGCTGCCGTTATACCAGGTATGCCACACCGAACTACTGCCACTGCGAATGGCAAAACAGCTGATGCGAATGCTTGCA
>CALLZL010000553.1 GCA_937859575.1 uncultured Chloroflexota bacterium | reverse complement strand
GGGGCCCCCGTCCTCTACACATTCTTCATTAGGAAATCCAGGAAGGGGGATACCCCCCTCCCCACAAGGCCCGCCCCCCGCCATTTCTGCCACTATCATACCGCCGGCAATCCTGGCCGCCACGAGCTCGACGACCAGCAGGAGCTCTGGTATCCACCGATCATGCGAGCGATCGCCGCCACCGGCTACGACGGTTTCGTGGCTCAGGAATTTATTCCGCGCGGCGATCCGGTGGCGGCGCTGCAGCAGGCATATAGCGTGTGTGATGTGGCGCTGCCATGATCCGCATCCTGCAGGTCATGATCGCTGCCCTCTTGCTGCGGTGCCCAAACTGCCGCCGTGGAAAGATGCTGCGTAGCTGGTTTCACATGCACCGGCACTGCCCGGCCTGCAACACCCCGTTCGAACGCGCATCGGGCGAAATCACCGGCGGCATGGGGGTTAATATTGTCGCCACCCTGCTGCTGGTGATTCTGGTTGCTGCGCTGATCGGCTTCTCGTCACTGCCGCTCCTGCCCGCCATGCTCGGGTTGGCTGTGCTGACGATCGCGTTTCCGATTGGGTTCTACCCATTTTCGCGAGCACTCTGGGCGGCATTACTCTTCCTGACCGGCGATAACCGCGAAACGGATTAGCCGAGGGCGGCACCATGCGCCGGCACAACCCGGGCTCCCCAGAGCGCTCCCGCCGTCTACCCATTGCATGTAGTATTGCAGTATAACGAAGATACTTCACTCAGGTAATGCAGTAATGGTACAATACGATAGTTGATCGGGCTAACCCGGAGCAGAACTCATGACATCGCCAGCAGATACATTCCTCCCACCGCCGCCACAGACGGGGCGCAGCGCACCGCTTCCCGACCCAGAGGTCGAGCAGCGTGGGCTCTGGTCTCAACTGCTGACCGCGTTTCGCGATCTGAGCGGCGCCTTCGATGCCTTCGCCAACGATGCCAACCCACAGGTCCGTGCACTCGGGCGTGCCGCTCGCCAACGTCGCCAACCACAAACGAACGACTACTTCGCCCTTGGGGATATGTGCGCCCGCCTGACGGCCCAGGGTTCATCGCTTAGCGAAACCTATGCCGCCAAAACCCTCGCCGCCTATGCCCAGGCCGCCGCGATTTCGCAGAATGATGCCCACGCCGCCCGGCGTGCGCTGGTCGCCTTCGGTTTCTGGGTCGCCGATGCCGCCCGTTCCTTTGGCGGCTACGAGGCGCTCAAAGTTGGCGTGCTGGTCATCGATCGCGTGATGCAACTGGTCGGCACACATCTAACAGCCGCCGACCGCGATCGCCTCACCGATACTCGTAATCGCCTGCGCGACCAGATGAACCGGATTTTCGACGACGAGCAAGACTCAGCCGTCAGCGATCTGGTCTCTTCCGAACGCGAAAGCCGCATGCTGTGTGATCAGGGGCAGATGTTGCTGCGTCAGGGGCAGCCGCAGGATGCCTATACACTGTTTGAACGCTCGCTGCAACTTGATGACAATAACCATGCCGCCTGGCTTTGGCGCGCCATGTCGCTGACCGACCTCGGCCGGTTTGAGGAAGCGCTGGCCAGTTACGATAAAGCCCTGGCTCTCGAACCGGATAGTGCCGGTGTCTGGAATAATAAGGGTTCGCTGCTCATGGAGTTGGGCCGGCTTGATGCCGCTCTGCAATGCTTCGAACGGGCCCTCGAACTCTCGGCTGCCGTCTCGACGGTCAAGGCGGTCTACTGGCTCAACAAGGGCAAGGCGCTCTATATGCTGGCACGCTACCAGGAAGCTCGCGACGCACTGGTGCGTTCACATCAACTCGACCCGTCGCCCGAAAGTGCCGCCGGGATTGCCGCATGCCGCGAACGGCTCGATACTCAGCGCGGTTAGATGTACGGGCTCCACTGGTTTCGCCGCGATCTGCGGCTCCACGAAAATCCCGCACTCGACGCGGCCCTGCGCTACAGCGCCGGCCGCGTCGTTCCTTTGTTCATCCTCGACGATGCCATCCTCACCCATCGCCTGACCGGCACGGCACGGCTGGCCTTCCTGCTCGAATCGCTGCATGCCCTGGCGGCCGCCCTC
>CALLZL010000552.1 GCA_937859575.1 uncultured Chloroflexota bacterium | reverse complement strand
GGAAGCGGCTCACGTCGGCGGTGTCTACCTGGGTGCGCAGGTCGGTCAGCCGGCCAACCGCATCGTAGGTGTAGGTCGTTGCCGCGTCATTGGCGCGCGCAACACTCGCCAGCCGCCCAGCGCTGTCGTAGCCGTAGTCCGCCAGCGTCGTGCTGCTCTGGGTTACGGTATCGAGTTCGCCGGCGGCGGTATAGGTATAGCCAACGACGGTGCTGTCGGGATAGGTCAGCGCGGTGCGTCGTCCTGCTGCATCGTAGTCGTAGCCGACCACGCCGGTGAATGGCGCGTCGACCGCGATGATGCGGCCAAGGGCGTCAGCTCGGCTTACTGCTGAGCGACCAGGATGTCGGTCACTGCCTGCTTCAGGGGAGGAATATCCCGCTGGATCACCGTCCAGATTTGCTCAAGGTCGATGCCCAGGTAGTTATGCACAAGTACGTTGCGAAACGCGGCGATCTGCGCCCAGGGTATCTGTGGTTGGGTCGCCTTTGTAGCCTCGGACAGGCGCTGCGTTGCCTCGGACAGCGTCTGCAAATTGCGCAGCGTTGCGTCCTGCAGCAGATCCGACGCGAAAAAGGGGTCACGACCACCCGCCACATGACGCTCTATTCGGCGTATGCATTCCAGAATATGCCGCAGATAGACGGTGTCGTCTCTCATAGCGGGCGGGCTTCCTCGAGCACCCGGTCGCGAATGGCCGGGTTCAACGCCCGCTCGGTGACGATGTCGACTCGTCGGCCGAGTAAGTGCTCAAGGTCGAGGATGAGACCTGCCGGAAACCAGGCACTCGTCTCAGGGCCAGTCTCAACCAGCAAATCAATATCGCTCTCAGGGGTCGCCTCGCCGCGCACAATAGAGCCGAAGACGCGCACGCGGATCACGCCGTGTCGGACGGCAATTTGTGTAATCGTGTCGCGATATGTGTGAAGGATGTCCTGTTCGCCCATATGCATCACCTCCACCCGCAATTATAGCGCAACCGGCAATGCATGTGCCGGAATAGCATTGTATCACCGCGCACGCAGGTAGACATCGTTCCCCTGCTGCAATTCACCCGTAAACCCAAACGGCGCGATCGCGTTGCCCTGAGGCGTCCCCCACGGGTCGTAGTTCAGCCCGGCGAGCGGCACCCCGGCAGCGTCGAGGGTGATGCGCACGCTGCCGAGGGCATCACCCAGGTACCAGGTGCGGTCGCTGCCGTCGTCGCCGAACAACCGTTCGTGGCCATAGACATACTGCGCTGCCCCGTCGTCGAGGATCACCGGCAACGGAGTGGCGAGGTCCTCGTATAATGCCGTATGCTGGACGTAGCGCGTCAGGTTGCCATCGTCGAGCGCCACGATCACGCCGTCGCCATTGTAGTCGTAAGCGATGCAGTGTGGTGCGATTCATACGGCGGGCACTGCCCCGCCCTCCCCCATCGAATGAGCCTGCGGCCTTCGAATCCCCCGCAATGATGTGTGGTCTCTGATGGATGCTTCATTGCCATGCCCATGGCGTGGTCGGCCCACTGACCGAACAACTTTCGACCTTGGAGTCGTTCACAAAGAGGCGCAGTATGCTGCCATCATAGGTCAGTGTCAGATGGTGACAAGCTGACTGCGAGGGTCGTGCCACTCATCGCCTCGACGAAGCCGTTGCGCTGAATGTAGTTTCTTGCCGTGCTGCTGGTCGATTTGGAGTAGGCGTACAAGGCATACACCAGTTCGTCAGGCGGCAGCACTTGCATCTTTGCGAAATTGTGGAGGCATGGTAATGCTCGCTGCGCCTATGGCGTTTCGCACCATATCGTCGAGACCAACAAAACGGTAGAACTGAGCGGTGTAGTCGCGGAGGGGAGCGCTGCATCGCCCAACGCTCTGCGCCAACGTACGAGGTTGTCATATGTTTCCGGATCGACAGTGTCCATATCTAATGCGCGCACTTGGGTGGAGAATTCTGGGAAGGTGGCAATCTCCACTGTACCACGCTCCCATGGAATCATCGGAACACGAGTACACTCCCATGTTGGGAGCGATCCATAGGAGGAAAAGAGTTGTCGATCCATACGGGTGACCAAGGTACATTCACTGCCTAATTGCTGATAGAATGCGACCATGTCTGCCACCTTCGTGTTGGTGAGGTACATGGCGCGTTCATAAGATGACGAAACACTGGTCGAGCTATAGTGCGGTTCCAGATCATGCAAGAGCGTGCCCGCATCCATTCGTATGGTGTCGGCAGGCATAGGTGCGATTGGCACCCGATCCTCTATCCAGCGATACCATGTTCCTTGTGGGCCACAATCAGCCGTAAGAATGAACAGCATGCCGATAATGACCACAACAGGAATACTCATCACGATCAGCACAATTGACTTTAGCACGCGCCAATGCATCCGCTCACGTAGATATTGCATGGCATATCTCCTCACCGTACACGCTCTCTGTGTTGAGACGTTGCTGCATCAAGATATGGCTGATAACGTGCATATAGCTCCTGTTCGCTCATCCAGCCATCCCACTCACAACTGGAATCAATACGG
The DNA here is from genome assembly GCA_937859575.1 of uncultured Chloroflexota bacterium. Lineage (GTDB taxonomy): Bacteria > Chloroflexota > Chloroflexia > Chloroflexales > Roseiflexaceae > CALLZL01. The sequence continues at coordinate 1,128 of CALLZL010000552.1, read as the reverse complement.
TATCCCAACCCATACGCTGGACGCGGGCGGCATTTGACGAGCACCTCCTCATCCACAAGCGGATTACTCGATGAGATGTATTTTCGCATACCACTTACCGAAACACCGAGGCGCCGACCAGCTTCGTCAATGATATCAACGGTATTGAGCCCATGCGCATAGCCCAATCTTTCATCGGTGATTTCCTGACGTTCCTTGATGCCCTGCCAGATTCGGTGAGGTTCATGCACCCCATTCCAGAGATAATTCCCCACACTGAATATTGATGGTTCGCGACCAACCCGTTCGATACTCTCTATAGCGCGCACCGTATTGGCACCAAGAAAGTCGATAGTGAACGCGGCATCCTGAAGGAGGCCGTTGATGTACTTGGCATCACGCTCGTCAAGCAACCTGTCACTTAGGCATGCTAGCAGTGTACGATGGACAGGGTCGAGCGCAAATGTCATCGAACCCGGCGAGATTGGCGCATCGAGTCCTACGCCAGTATCACCGCCATATCCAGGATTGAGGCCAAAGTAAATCTCAGCAACGAGGCTGGGCCGCAAATTCGCAATCCCTTCTGAGCGATTTGGGCGATGAAATACTCCGCTTGACACTGCTGCCTGTTGTCCGAAGTCAATCAAATCACGTAAGGGCCGTTTTTCGATGGCAATATGCGCACCCATCAGTGCAGCAACAACTTCCCAAGACGCACGGCCTCTCGCATGGCGTTGTGCCGATTGGATAATCAGTTGACGATGTTTTGCCATCTCATCCCAATCCATGAAACCCCAGAAGTAAAGGTCATGGCCCGTAGGATCAGTGTGGTTAACAGGATCATTCGCGGTATAGCTATATCCATGCAGTGTATCGGGCCGCTGAGGATTACCTTGCCATGTATCCCGCTGCCCAAAACTTCCTCGTCCCGTACTATACCACCGCGCCCGGAGGTAGACGCTGCTCCCCTGCTGCGGCTCACCGGTGAAGCCGAACGGCGCGATGGTGGTGCTCTGCGGTGTACCCCATGGGTCGTAGTTCAGCCCGGCCAGCGGCACACCGGCAGCGTCGAGCGTCAAGCGCACACTGCCCAAGGCATCACCCAGGTACCAGGTGCGGTCGCTGCCATCGTCGCCAAACAGCCGCTCA
>CALLZL010000551.1 GCA_937859575.1 uncultured Chloroflexota bacterium | reverse complement strand
GGCACCGGTAAGCGTGCCGTACTGCTCGGGTACTGGCGTCTCGCCAGTAGTGCCAAGGCAAAGCCCAACCCCTTGAGGGTTGGGTAGCTTACTGAGATCACGAGCCGCGAAACCAAAGTTGGCAGCCGAGCGAATCGGCTCAAGCCAGAATTTGGCTTGGTCGCCAGCAGCTTGGATATGAATATGATGATATTGATGCGCCAGCCAACGAAAGCACCACCCGCGCTGAGCCGCAGGCGAAGCGGTCGGCTGCATGCGGTATTGGGCCGCCCGTTATGGGGCTAAAGCCCGACCTGTTTGTATTGCCGTAAGAACCGCCTCAATTGCCGAAATGGTCGCCTGGGCATGGTTTTGATTGTGAACAAGTGAGCCGTGGGTGGTGCCCTCTACAATACGATGGCTGCTGTTTGCGGATAACCCGGCGAGCTCCGCATGCAACGCATTCATCGTGCGGCGAGCGTCATCCGCTGGTGCGCCTCGCTCCAGCCACGCGGTGTTGGCACTCACCACCACAAGCGGTCTGCGTTCCAGGGACCCCGCATCTCGCACTTGGTCATAGGCCGCTGGGGTCGCTTCAATGAGAGCCAGAAGCGTTGCCCAATGCTTCGGCGTCGAGATAGATGCATTCACTTCTGCGGCCTGCTCGGGCGGCAGACCTTCGGCATTGGCCTTGCCAACCCCCATCAGGCGTGGAATACCGAAAAAGGACAGAACTCGTAATGTGCGGACAAGCTGTTCTTCACTGGCGTTGTGTGCCTGCAATTCTGGGATCCGAGCCGGCAGATCAGGATGACCTGGATCAACTAATACCATCCCGACAACTTCTTCAGGATATTGTGCTGTGTACATGCGAACATAGATACCACCCGCTGAATGGCCTACCAGGACATAGGGCCCGGCAATGCCAGCCTGGGTAAGCAGGATATGTAATTCAGTGCTGACTTGATGTGCATCACGCGGTTGCGGGCCGGGATCACTCCATCCCATGCCAGCCCGATCGTAAGCACATACACGCGTGCTCTTCGCAATCTCTGGCTGTATCCAACCCCAATCGGCAGACATCATATCAGCGGCTGCCTCGAGAATCACGGTTGGGCGACCCTGTCCAACGCAATGGATATGAAGACGGTAGCCACCCACATCCACAAGCTGGCCGGGGGCTGGGAAGTTTCGTTTGTCGATTTGTGTGGCGATCGCCTGGTAGATTGCGCCTGTGCAGGCGAGGAAAAAGATACCGACGACTAGCCAGATAAGTATGCGCACTATGAGTGGTTGAGAAGCCATGTGTTTCCTGTTCTTACAGCGTCGATGACGAATAAGAGCCACGATCTAGACCGGGAGGACGGTTTGGATCAGCACAATGCGGAAAATCGCACCAATAGTGCGGTTGGTTGCATGCTTTGTTGGGCCACTTGGCATCAGCATAGAGGTCGCGATATGTTTCGGAGACTTACGGTAGCGTCCAGGGATTGATGATTACAACTCCAGTATTGGTAAAATCATCTTCGTTTCGTGTCACAATATGGTAATCACCCTCAAGAGCAATTGCTGCAATTAAAGAATCGAGTGCTGACAATGGCTGACCTTGCTGCTCTAATTGGGCGACAAGTTTACCCCAATATAGTATGGTGTTTGTCGTGATCTCCGCAATTTTGCCACTAAAGCGCACGAGTAAGTCGTTATAGAGCCAAGCGGTTAGCTCGGCCTTTCGCTGTGGAGATGGTGTTTTCTCGATCCCTTTTCGTATCTCACCGATGGTAATAACACTGACGTAGATACTCGATGGGTCGAGATTGTCAAGCCAATCGATGACCTTTTGGTTTTGTTGTTTGGCGACAAGTTCAGAGATCACATTTGTATCGAGAAGATATTTCATAAAGAGACATCTCCACGCAATGCACTTGTATCACGGGGCATATCGAGATCTTCGGGTTCGAGAGGGGATTCACGAAAGAAGTCAGAAAGCTTTTTCTGAGAGAGGGTGAGCTTGCGATAGTCGGCGTAGGAGAGGACAATAACAGCCTCAACACCGCGCTTGGTAATAAGCTGTGGGCCATGGTGAAGCGCTTCTTCGACGACCTCACTCAACTTATTCTTGGCTTCTTGGAGTTGCCACACACGTGCCATCTTCTGGCCTCCTGTCTAGGCTGTCCAGCTGATTGTAAGGTGAGACAACTGAGTTGTCAAGAAGGACGAGCACCTGTTTGTGCTGCAACAAGCGCTTGTGAGGAGTATCGTGCCGAAAGCGCGGCGCCAATAAACACCAGTGTAGTTACGCAGGGTCGCACTGCTCGCGCCGCTGCGTACCGTGCCCCACGGGTCGAACTCCTGCACCGCTCTGAGTGCGCCGCCGGTGCTACTCGTGAACCCAACACTGCCGAGGTGGTCGCCGTGGAGGTAGACGACCGGTGCGCCACCGGTGCTGTCGCGCTGCGCGACAACCTGGCCGTTGAACATGTAGCTGGTGCGGATCGGGCCGCCACCGGTCTGTTCTTCCCACGTGCTGCCTTCAAGGTAGACGCGCGTCACGCCGCCGCTGCGCCGCTCAGGATGACAGGCCGACAGCCGCTCGGGGGTGTGGAGGCGGAGCCTGCCGCACGCCGTGCCGGCGATTGCATGGAGGCGCCCACATTGGGACGCCCCAACGGCATGGCGGTGCGTTGATCCGAACCCCGCCGCGTCGCGGCACCGCCCCATGGCCATGTGGCCGCTACCCACCCCACCGCGTCGCGGTGCCGCAGCGACCGCGCGCGCAACCGGCATGACAACGCGCCATCCGGCACCGAACACGCGTCATTCCGAAAGAGGGGGCGTCGAGACGGCCCGGTGGGCCGTCTCGACCGGGGGTGCGGGGGCAGCGCCGCCCGCAGAATCGTCATTCCCTCTCCGCCGAGAGATCCTTCGCGGCTGCGCCGCTCAGAAGGAAGAGCATTTTGCCGCATCAGGAAGCCTTGTAGCGACAGCTTACTGTAGGCGACCGAACTGGCGCGCGAGCTGGTGGCGCGTCACGACGATCACGGTTGGGCGGCCGTGTGGGCAGGTACGAGGCCCATAGCATGCGGCGAGCTGGTCGATCAGCGCCTGCTGCTCGCCCTGGGTCAGCGGATGGCCGGCGCGCACCGATGTATGGCATGCCAGCGTTATTAACATGCGTTCGTCCCAATCAGCAGGGGTGCTGCCACCGCTTCCCACCAGGTGATCGGCGATCTCGATCAGTGCCGCCCGCATCTGGTCGGCGGCGACACTGGCGGGCAGGGCAAGTACACGCACACCACTATCGGCCTCGGTGATCCGAAACCCCCAGTGTTCAAGCTCGTGTTCGGCACCCAGTAGCGCGGCCTGGGAAGCCGGCGGCAGTGTCATCGTCGCAGGCATCAGCAACGCCTGCGACTCGATCGCACGGGCGGCATGCTGAGTCATGAGTCGTTCGTAGGTGATCCGCTCGTGGGCGGCATGCTGGTCGATCAGGTAGAGCGCGCCTTCAGGGCCTTCGGCAAGCAGGTAACTGCGCGCAAGTTGCGCCAGTGCCCGTAGCTGCGGTAACGGTTCACGACGCTCTTGCTCAATTTGACCCGGTACCGGTGTATGCACCGGCGGCGGATCGACACGCAGCGCAGCCTGTTCTTCCAGCGGTGCCTGGGCAGCATGCGGCTCACGCGGCACTGGCCGGACACTACGTAACGAGGGGGGAACCGGCCGCACATAGCCGGCTTCCGCCTCGCGCAGTGGTGGCGCAGCCGATGTTGCATGTTCAGCTGCCGGGTATGGCGAGGCACCCGGTGGGCGTACCGGACGCTCGACATTTGCCGGCAGGTTGGTCTTCTCGGGCACAGCCGGTGCATCTGTCACATCCGGCCAGGCTTCCGGCGTTCTATCATCAAGCGGCTCGAATGGTTCATCGGCGGCCGGTGCGTCAGCTTCCACCTGTTGCGGTATTTCGCCATCCCACCCCTGCACGACCGCCGTGCGCTGCACCACCTCGCGAATCGCACGCGCAATGATTCGCTGCACCCGCTCGGGATCGCGAAACTTCACCTCGCTCTTGGTAGGGTGAACATTGACATCAACCGCAGCCGGATGCAATTGAATATCGAGCACAACAATCGGGAAGCGCCCCTTCATCAACAGGGTGTGATACGCTTCGTCAAAAATCTTGCCGATCTGGCCACGCGGCTGAACGGCACGTCCATTGACACTGATATGCATGCCATCACGCGAGCCACGGCTGAAGGTCGCCGGCGACACCAAACCACGCGCGGCGATTCGCGTCAGGTCGCCCCCGCTATCAACCTCGACCGGCAACATCTGACGCGCTGTTTCGAGGCCATAGATCGCCAGCAGCACACCCGGCAGATGGCCACTGCCGTTGGTCTCCAACCGCAGCCGGCCGTCGATCGTCAGGGTAAAACGCACCTGGGGGTACGCCAGCGCATACTGGGTCACAATCGCCGAGATAGCGGCATTTTCGGTAGCCGGTGCCCGCAGAAACTCACGCCGCACCGGCACGTTATAGAACAGATTGCGGATCACAAAGGTGGTTCCGGGTGCGGCACCCACGGCCTGGCGCGCCTGTAGTTCGCCGCCGGCAATGCGCAACTCGGTACCAAGCGGCTCATCAGCCACGCGTGTGGTGCAGATCACCTGCGACACCGCCGCAATCGAGGGCAACGCCTCACCACGAAAGCCGAGGGTGCCGATCGCCCACAGGTCGTCGGCGCTTGTCAGCTTACTGGTCGCATGGCGCATGAAGGCCGTTTCGACTTCATCAGCCGCAATGCCGCTGCCGTCATCCTGAATACGCATTTCGCCGATCCCGCCGCCGCGTACATCAATCGTGATGCGCTGCGCACCGGCATCGAGCGCATTTTCGAGCAGCTCTTTGATCACCGAGGCCGGCCGTTCAACCACCTCGCCGGCAGCTATCTGGGCTGCGACAATCGGATCCAGCACGCGAATCATGCGCTTCCTCCCAGCAGCCGGCGATAGAGTTCAACAAACTTGATGCCGAGCTGGTCATAGCCGAAGGTGTGCGCTACCTTCTCGCGGCCGAATTCTCCGAAGCGGCGGCGCATGCCGGAATCCTCGCCGAGTTCGCGCACCCGCGCCGCGTAGGCTTCCACATCATCGCGCAGGCAGAGGAAGCCGCTTGCCCCATGATCCACCACCTCGGGCAGTGCAGCGATCTCGGTCGTCACGACTGGTCGGCCACATGCCAGTGCCTCGGCCGGCGCAATGCCAAACCCTTCGAGCCGCGATGGGAAGAGCAAAATATCGCACGACTGGTAGGCAGCCACCAGCCCGGCACGATCCGGCGCACCGATCGGCACCATACGCGGATGCGGCGGGGCCTCGTCGCTGCCCTGGAAGCCGCTGGTATAGTAAAGCACATACTCAAGCGGCAGGCGATCCATGATCTGCGGCAGCAGATCGAACCCTTTGCGGCGCGTACGATTACCGACAAACAGCAGCCGGATGCGCGCATCACTCGGCGGCAGCCCGTCGTCGCGCCGCTGCATTCCGGGCGGCGGCACAAATACTTCGGTATCGATCCCATCATAGATCAGCAGCGTATCATGCCGGCCATAGGTACGCTCGACCTGATCGCGGGTGTAGGCCGAAACACACACCACGGCGTCGGCCTCGCGGATCGAGCGTGCATCATAACGGCTTTCGATCAGCCGGTAGAAGAGGCGCTGAGCAACACTGCTATAGGGCTGCAACTCCGGATCGGTCGTCAGGTGATGCACGGTTGTCACCAGCGGCCGGCCGGGGGCGCGCAATGCAAAAGCGACCCGCGAGCGGCCCTGGGTGATGTTGAAGTTGTGCCACCAGCCGGGCGGCAGCGCACGCGGAATGAGGAACGGCGCAAAGTTGTAAAGCTCAGGCAACCGCAGGAGTTCGGCCTGCGCTGCACCATAGCGCCGCACCGAACGCAGGATATTCTGGATGCCGAAATCGACGCCACCACGCCCGGTTGGCGATACATACAGCGGGCGGGGTATCGGCGGCTGGTGTGGCTGTGTCATCGCATCAATAGTAATCCGAGCTAAACGGTGCCAGGCCGGCAAACAGGCGCTCGATCAGATCGAGTGCCGGCCGTTGCGTCACCTCCAAAAGACCAAACGCCGCCGCCGTACGCGGCCGCAGATAGCGGGTCAGCAACTGCGTCAGCACCCCCACATCACAGCACAGATCGGCTGCCGCATCATATGGCTGCCGGCGGCATGCAATCACCCCGTCAGACACTTCCAGCTCATAGGTCGCCTGGTTCCAATCGAGCCAGCTGTCGCGCACCGCAATCGACAGCCGGCCACGGCAATCGGCCGGGTAGCGCAGTGCCGTAAATACTTCGGCAATATCTATCAACCGCAGCATCGGCCCAGCGCCGATTGTGCAATCGAGTGGATCGGGCAGGAGCATGTTGAGCGGCGCATCGGCAGGGGCGTTCAGCTTCACCGCTTCGAACTGTGAGTCGTGGTTGGCGATAAAGCCGAACACCTGACCGCGTGCCACCGGATCACAGGCCACCACCTCGCGGCACGCCATGACCCGATCGTCCTTCTCTTCACGCCGGTTATAACAGATATACGCCCGCGCCACACCTGCATCATCGCGCCACAGGTAGCGATAGGTCGAGCTGAGCACCGTATCACGCCACCAGTGTTCGCTGCGTACCAATGGGCCGAAGCGGCCACGCAGCGCCCGGCGATACACCGCATCGAACTCGGCGAAACTGTCGGCGTCGCACGCAACAAAACGCCCTTGATCCTGGCGGAACGACGCAAAACGCGCCGGCTCGCCACGATACGCACGCACTTCGCTGCTCGTCACCCAGCCATACTGGCCGTAGAACGACTCCTTGAAGGGGTAGAGAAAGCACATATAGCGCCGATCGGCACGCAACTCATCGCACATTGCACGCAGGATACGCCCGGTATAGCCGCGCCGCCGATCCTCGGGCGGTGTCGCCACACTCCCGATAGCGCCGCACGGCACACTGTTATAGCCGGTCTGCACTTCAACCGGGTAGAGCACAAGCTGCGTAACGAGTTGCCCGTCGCGGAACAAGCCACGCGGCAAATCGCGTAGCTTCTCGCGAAACCAGGTACGTATCTCGTCGGGCGAAGAGCCATACGCCTGCTGTTCGATCCGCACATACGAATCGAGATCAGCTTCGGTGATCGGTTGGTAGCGAAACTCCATCACACCCTACTTTTCTACCACGATAAAATAGCTGCCCGAACGCATGCGGCCGAACAGATACAGATCAAGCTCCATCATCAGGGTGACAGCCATCAGCGCGTAGTAGGTCGGCCCGCGCTGCTTGATCCGCGACCGAATACGCTGGCGAGCCCGCAACTCGCGGCCGGTACCATCGGCAACATCGGCATGTGCTGCGGATGCGGATGGCGCCTGCACCGTTCGCCGCCCGAACAACGCTTCCCCAAGCTTCATCACTACATGCTCGACAAAACTGGTGAAAACACTATTCCAGAAGACAATCTTGACCGGCCGCAGGCCGGCTTGCTGCATGGCATCGAGTACGTCTTCCCAGGTGCGCAGCGCCTTGATATGATCGGATTTGCGCCGCGCCTCGCGCTCGAAATCATAGATCCCGGCCCGCACAAACAGCCGGCCGATCCAGCGGCTCAGATTGGTAAGCGGCTGGAGCGCCGAAGGATCGCTGGTATTTGAGAAGACCAGGAACCGCCCACCCGGCCGCAGCACCCGCGCCGCCTCGGCCAGGTAGTCGTCGATCACATCACGTGGAAAGTGCTCGAGCACATCAATCGAAAACGACTTATCGAAGACCCCATCGGCAAATGGCAATCGACGCGAATCGGCCTGCGCCAGTGCGATCTGTTCAACTGCATCATCGGCAAACATCGTCGCCGGATCCGAGCCGACCATCAAGCCGACCCGATCAACATTCCAGACGGCGAAGCGTGCGTTGCCGCAGCCATTATCGAGCACGACATCCTGCCGGTCGAGTTCGAGCAAGCGTGCCAGCGCCCGGTTACGCACCCCGGCCGCCAGCAATGGTGGTGCCAGATCGCGGTAATCGAGCTCTTCGGCCAGCTCTTCTTCTTCGGCAACATACTTCGACACATAGCCGAATGCAACACCACGCGGCATCAGGTCGATATAGCCGGCATGGCGCGGATACTCGGTCGCACACGCGGCACACTGTACACCAGTATCATGCACCGATAATGAGCGCGAGCCGCATGTCGGGCATTGCAGCAGCCGATACAATTCGTATGGAACCATAACAGACCTTCATACAGGCACCAACGCCCGCTGCGTTGTGCGCTGCGCATTGTACCATCTTCCGATGCCGGCACGAAACCAGCCGGGTGCCTGCCATATTATGGGCTTGCGAGCGGCGTTGGCGTTGCAACTGGCGCTGCGGCCTCGGCGATCGGCACCTGGGCGATCACGGCCCGGCTCAGCTGCAGCACCGGTGCCGGTAACCAGCCGGTGCCGGCCGGTGCTTCAACCAGATACCAGCGGGCATCGGCGGTGCGCTCAAGTAATTTTACCTGCTCGCCGAGACGCACCAGATCAAGCAACTCGGCCGCCACTTCGGGCGCAACCCGCATACGCGCCAGCCGCACCACCGCGACCGTCAGAGCGTCTTCCGGGGCATCGCTGAAGGCCTCGGCAGCCGGTACACCGGTGCGTGGGGCAGCGACGCTGAATTCGGCATCATAGCTCGTGAAACGCACATCCAGCAGCAGCTCGGCCTCGCCCTGGGGGGTACTGAAGACCACCCGCTCGCGCAAACGGTACGGGTACCCATCATCGCACACACCAAACTCAATAGTGGATGTTGGTGTTCGATTGAGTGCCGCAGTATACGGCAACACACGTTGGCCCAGCATCAGGAAGCGGCGTATCAGGGATTGTCGTGCGCCGGCCGCATATACCCGGCAATCACGCCCGGCGATCGTCTCCTCGCCGATCAGCTGCAGCCGCGTCAGTGCCACACCATCGAGCGCTCGCGGCCCGGCAACACTCAACAGCAAGGCCGATGTCAGCGCCCCATTAAGCGCACTGCCATCTTCATACCATTCGTCGGCCAGAAAACGCGTCCCGGTGATTGGCCCGCGCAGATACCGGCGGCCATCGGCAAAGACCGTTTCGAGCGAACGATCTGCCGCTACCTTGAGCGACATCAGATACCAGCCGCGCACGGTGGCATAGATATTGCCACGCGCATGACGCATATTCGAGCGGAAGATCGTAACTGTCGTATTACGCGGAAAACTGCGCGGCTGGCCGGGGATCACGGCCGGCGGCAGGTTCTGGCCACTCAGATGCACTTCGGCAATAAACGAATTGGCGGCACTACTCTTCAACAACGCCCGCCGCACCACCGTCGTCGCACTCACACCCTGTGCCGCAGCCGGCAGCGCTGCACCGCCCAGCACCAGGCAGACCATAATCAGTAGCAGACTCCGTCGCATGATGCCCTCCTGCTTCAGCGGTTGCAGTATAGCATCGAATTGACAGCCACGCCGTCGCTCACTACAATGCATACAAGAGGCACACTAACACGAGAAACCAATGACCGAACGATTGATTTATCTGGATCACGCGGCAACCACACCGCTCGACGAACAGGTACTCGACGCGATGTTGCCGTATCTACGCCAACAGTATGGCAACCCATCAAGTATTCACCGTATCGGCCGTGCTGCGCTTGATGCGCTCGACGGTGCCCGCGAGACGGTGGCGACGGTACTCGGCACATCACCCAAAGAGATCGTCTTTACCGGCAGCGGCTCGGAGGCCAATAACCTGGCAATCAAAGGGGTTGCCCAGGCGCAGCGGCGTGCCGGGCGCGGCTCACATATCATCACCAGTGCGATCGAGCATCATGCCGTGCTCCATCCGGCCGAATCGCTGGCCCGCGAAGGGTTTGAGCTGACGGTGCTGCCGGTTGATGCGCAGGGGTGTATCCGGCCAGCCGATCTGCAGGCCGCACTGCGCCCCGATACGGTACTGGTATCGGTCATGTATGCCAATAACGAGATCGGCACCATCCAGCCGATTGCCGAGCTTGGCGCAATCTGCCGGGCCAACAATATCCCACTGCATACTGATGCTGTCCAGGCTGCCGGCTCACTGCCGCTCGATGTGGCGGCACTCCAGGTCGATCTGCTGACGATCACGGCACACAAGTTCTACGGCCCCAAAGGTGTCGGCGCATTATATATCCGCCGTGGCGTCGCGATTGCCGCCCAGATCGAGGGTGGCGGGCAAGAACGCCGCCGACGCGCCGGCACCGAGAATGTTGCCGGCGCAGTCGGGCTGGCAAGCGCCCTCCAGCTTGCCGAAGCGCGTCGGAGCAGCTACGCCGCCCACTGCAGTGCGCTACGCGACCGGCTGATCAGCGGTATTCTGGCACGCGTGCCGGATGCATGGCTCAACGGCCACCCGACCGAACGCCTGCCCAACAATGTCAATCTGGGTTTTGCCGGCATCGAAGGCGAAAGCATTCTGCTCCTGCTCGATCAGCACGGTATTGCGGCCTCAAGCGGCTCGGCCTGCTCGGCCGGTTCGCTCGAAGCCTCACACGTCCTGCTCGCACTCGGCCTGCCCGAAGAGCGTGCCATCGGCTCGCTACGCCTCACTGTCGGCCAGAGCACCACAGCCGCCGAAATCGATACGGTGATCGATGCCCTGCCGGCTGTTATCGAGCGTCTGCGAGCCTTCTCGCCATCCTACCGTATCTCCAACACAACGCCGCAGTATGCGTAGCAGCCGATCCATGTGCCTGTCAGCGTAGCCGCGCCGATCGGGATCGATTCCGTACCCGTGCGGAGCGGCTGCGTCAGGTGCGGCCGGCTCCTGCTGCGGCCATGCATTGCCTCCTCAGCAACGGAGTCTGCGTCATGCACATCGAGGCGACCCTCGAACGGATCACATTCCATAGCGAGCACAATGGCTATACCGTGGCGCGGGTACGCCTGGCCGGTAAAGGCACACCGATCACCATCGTGGGCAAGCTGCTCGGTGCCCAGGTCGGCGAAACCCTGGCACTCGATGGGCGTTGGGTCGATCACCCCGAACATGGGCGTCAGTTCGAGGTCGAGGGTTTCCGCGCCCTGCTACCGGCAACCGTCGAAGGGATCCGGCGCTACCTCGGTTCGGGCCTAATCAAAGGAATCGGCCCGGCCACCGCAAAACGAATTGTCGATACATTCGGTGCCGGCACACTCCAGGTGATCGAACACGAGCCACACCGCCTTGGTGAAGTCGCGGGCCTCGGGCCACACAAGGCAACGCTGATCACCCGTGCCTGGCAGGAACAGCAGCAGATCAAGACGATCATGCTCTTTCTGCAGGATCTGAACCTCTCGCCGGCGATCGCGGTACGCATCTACAAGCAGTATGGCACTCAGGCACTCGGCATCATCCGCACCAACCCCTACCGTATCGCCGATGACGTCTATGGAATCGGCTTCCTCACCGCCGATGAGATCGCCCGTGGCCTGGGTATGCCGCACGACGCACCCCAGCGTATTGCTGCCGGCTTGCGCTACGCACTGAGCCGCGCTACCGACGATGGCCACTGTTTTTTGCCCTGGGAGGAGTTGACTGGCAATGCTGCCGAACTGCTCAGTGTCGATCGGCCACAGGTTGATGCCACACTTGCCGATGTGGTCGCTGCCCGCGAGGTACACTGCGAAACCTGGGATGCCGAACGCATTGTGTATTTGCTCCCCTTCGCCCATGCCGAACGCGGTCTGGCACAGCGCATCCTCGAACTGCAGCGACATGCCTCGCCAATGGCGGCCTTCTTTGCTGCCGCCAACTGGCCGCGCGTCTTTGCCCACCTTGCCGAACGACGCAGTATCGCGTTGACCGAACGCCAGCAACAGGCCGTGCAGATGGCACTCACCAGCCAGGTGAGTATCTTGACCGGCGGCCCCGGCACCGGTAAAACCACGACACTGCGCACAGTCATTATGGCGCTGCAACAGCGCGGCTATCGCTACCTGCTCGCATCACCCACCGGCCGCGCCGCCAAACGCCTTGCCGAAGCCACCGGTGCACCGGCCACGACCATCCATCGCTTGCTCGAATATGCACCTGCCAGCGAGGCACAGTTTAAGCGCAATGAAGAACGCCCACTTGTCGCCGATCTGATCATCATCGACGAAGCAAGCATGCTCGATGTCATTCTGGCCTACCATCTGCTGAAAGCTGTTCCGCCAGGTGCCCATCTGCTGTTCGTCGGCGATGCCGACCAACTGCCGAGCGTCGGCCCGGGGCGCGTGCTGCACGATCTGATCGAAAGCCTGGCCTTGCCCAGCACCCATCTCGATCTAATCTTCCGCCAGGCTGCCGATAGCGGCATTATCAGCAATGCCCACCGCATCAACCACGGTGAGCATCCCGAATTCGATAATCTCGACGACTGCTTCTTTTTTCCGCGCGCCGAACCGGAAGGGTGTGCGGCACTAACGGTCGAACTCGTCACCGAACGAATCCCGCGCCGCTTTGGCCTTGATCCCCTGCGCGACATCCAGGTACTCAGCCCGACACATCGTGGCCCGGCGGGGGTGGCGGCGCTCAATAGCGCGCTGCAGGCGGCACTCAACCCACCCATAGCACAGCGCGCCGAACGGCGCGCCGGTACCGCCACCTACCGCGTCGGCGATCGGGTGCTCCAGCTGCGCAACAACTATGATCTCGATGTCTATAATGGCGATATCGGCGAGATTGTCGCCATTGATACACTCGAACAGATCCTGCGGGTACGCTACGACGGCATGCGCACGATAGCCTACGACTTCAACCAGCTCGATGAATTGACCCTGGCATACGCGATTTCGATCCACAAATCGCAGGGCGCCGAATACCCGTGTGTGGTTATTCCGCTGCTACTGCAACATCAACCGCTCCTGCAGCGCAATCTGCTCTACACCGCCATCACGCGCGCCCGCCGGCTTGTGGTGCTCGCCGGCGACCGGCGTGCCATCGCACTGGCGGTACGCAACCATCAGGTGACACGCCGCTATACCGGGCTCGTGCGCCGTTTGCGCCCATGAAAAAAGGGGCAACGCACCAGCGTGCATTGCCCCTGTCGCACCGGTATCGCTACAACATCGCGCCGGCCACCGGCTTCTTGAAGGCTCTGGCCGTCGAAATCGCAGCCGCTTTCTCCATGAGTTCGATCGAATCACTGGCACGCCAGCAGGCGGCGTAATGCCCCGGCTCATATTCGATAAACGGCGGCTCTTCCTGTTTGCAGCGATCAATCGCAATCGGGCAGCGCGTATGGAAGTGGCAACCCGCCGGCGGATTGATCGGGCTCGGCACATCCCCTTCGAGAATGATGCGCTGCCGCTTACGCTCGACCGTCGGATCCGGGATGGGTACCGCCGAGAGCAGGGCCTGGGTATATGGGTGAATCGGCTTGCTGTAGAGCCTGCGCCCTTCGGCCAGCTCAACCACTTTGCCAAGATACATCACCGCCACCCGGTCGCTGATATGCTTCACCACCGCAAGGCCGTGCGCAATGAACAGGTAGGTCAGCCCAAGCCGATCCTGCAGATCTTCGAGCAAGTTGATCACCTGCGCCTGGATCGACACGTCAAGCGCCGAAACCGGCTCGTCGCACACCACAAACTCCGGCTCAACAGCCAGAGCACGTGCGATCCCGATGCGCTGCCGCTGCCCACCCGAAAATTCGTGTGGGTAGCGATTGATGAAATATGGATTGAGGCCAACCAGCGAGAGCAGCTCCTGCACCCGCTCGCGGATCGCCGCCTTGCCCTGGCGCAGGTTATGCACCGCAATCGGCTCACCAATAATATCGCCGACCGTCATACGTGGATTCAGCGAGGCATACGGATCCTGAAAGATCATCTGCACTTTGCGCCGCATCTTGCGCAGATCCTCACCCTGCAGCTTCGTCAGGTCGGTACCCTGAAACACCACCTCGCCGCTGGTCGGCCGATAGAGTTGCAGGATCGCCCGCCCGGTCGTTGATTTGCCGCAGCCGCTCTCGCCCACCAACCCGAGGGTTTCGCCTTTACGAATACTGAAACTGATCCCATCAACCGCCTTAACGGCGCCGACCGTGCGCTTGAGGATGATCCCTTTTGTCACCGGGAAGTGCATCTTCAGATCACGCACCTGGATCAGATCCGTTGTGCTCATCTCTGCTATCGTCATTCCTCTTCCTCTTCTGCGGCGTTATACCGGCACTTCAGCACCGGGGATCGGCGTATCGATCGAGATATCGAACAAACAGGCCGCACGGTGGTCGACACCAACCTGGCGCAGCGGCGGAACCGTCGCGTCACACTTGCCGGCCACAAAATAATCGCAGCGCGGGCTGAAGGGGCAGATCTGCGGCAGATTGATGAGATCTGGCGGTAGGCCCCGAATCGGATTCAGCTTGCGCCCTTGCTCCTCGTCAAGCCGTGGTATCGAGCGGAGCAACCCGATCGTGTACGGCATGCGCGGCTGTGCGAAGATCTCGTTGGTTGGCCCTTCTTCAACGATCCGCCCGGCATACATAACCTGCACACGATCGGCCATCCCGGCCACCACCCCAAGATCATGGGTGATAATGATCACGGCCGTGCCGAGTTCGTGCTGCAGGCGCTGGATCAATTCAAGAATCTGTGCCTGGATCGTCACATCAAGCGCGGTGGTTGGCTCGTCGGCAATCAGCAACTCGGGGTTACACGAAAGCCCCATCGCAATCATGACACGTTGCCGCATCCCGCCCGAAAACTGGTGCGGGTAATCATCGAGCCGCCGATCGGCGCTCGGGATGCCGACCATATTCAGCAACTCAACTGCACGGTTACGAGCTTCTTTCTGGGTCAACTTCAAATGCAGTTCGAGCGACTCGGTGATCTGCCGCCCGATCGTCAACACCGGATTCAGCGAGGTCATGGGATCCTGGAAGATCATGGCGATCCGGTTACCACGCACATGGCGCATCTCGTCATCGCTGTAATCAAGCAGGTTCTCACCATCGAACATCACCTTCCCACCGGTGATCTGGCCCGGCGGGTTGGGGATCAACCGCATCAGCGACATCGCCGTTACACTCTTCCCCGAACCGCTCTCACCGACGATGCCGAGTGTTTCGCCCCGATCAACATGAAACGAAACATCGTTCACTGCTTTGACGACACCGTCCTGAGTCTTGAACTGCACTTCCAGATTTTCAACTTGAAGTAACGGCGAAGTGGCCATGTGCGCTCCCTCTTCACTCAGACGACTATGATACTTCGTTGGCAAAATGGCACGCCGACCAGTGGCCGGGGGCTTTTTCTTCGAAAACCGGCTCGACCTCCCGACAGATCTCACGTGCCATCCAGCAACGCGGATGGAACCGGCAACCCTTCGGCGGGTTGATCGGGCTTGGTACATCCCCCTGCAGCAGGATCCGCTCCTTGCGCTTTTCGGGGTTGGGGATGGGAATAGCCGAGATCAGCGCCCGTGTGTAGGGGTGCCGCGGCTGCCGGAACAGTTCCATACGCTCGGCAAGCTCAACGACCTTACCAAGGTACATCACCCCTACCCGGTTGCTAATATGCTCGACCACGCTCAGGTTGTGCGCGATAAACAGATAGGTCAGGCCAAACTCTTGCTGCAACTGCCGCAACAGATTCAACACCTGCGATTGGATCGATACATCGAGCGCCGATACCGGCTCGTCACAGACGATCAGTTTGGGATTCAGCACCAGCGCACGGGCGATCCCGATGCGCTGCCGTTGCCCGCCCGAAAATTCATGCGGGAAACGCGACATATTGCTTGGATGCATTCCAACCTTGCCAAGCACCTCACGCACACGATCGGCGCGCTCTTTCGCATTCCCGATACCATGGATCTCAAGCCCCTCGGCAATACTCTCGCCAACCGTAATACGCGGGTCGAGCGAAGCATATGGATCCTGAAACACAATCTGCATGTCCCGCCGCAGTGCCTTCATCTGCCGCCCCGAGACACGCATGACATCACGGCCGTCGAACAGCACTTCACCACTGGTGGCCTGTTCGAGCCGCAGGATCGTACGCCCGGTGGTTGTCTTGCCGCAGCCACTCTCGCCCACCAGCCCGAGGGTTTCGCCGCGCTGTACATCAAAACTGACACCGTCAACGGCCTTCACCTGTGCGACCGTACGCCGCAGTACGCCACCTTTGATCGGAAAGTATTTCACCAGGTTGTTGACCTGGAGCAATGGTGTATTGGTTGTCATTGGTTTTCATAGAGCCAGCAGCGGACCTTACGGCCATCCTGCAGGGCGATAAGCGGCGGGGCCTCGTTACAGCGTTCAAACCGTTTGGTGCAGCGATCGGCAAATCGGCACCCCTGCGGCGGGTTGATCAGGCTCGGCACCGTGCCGGGGATCGAGGCGAGTTCATCCAGCACTTCGCCAAGCACCGGAATCGAAGCCAGTAACCCTTCGGTATAGGGGTGCTTCGGATCACCAAACAGCGCTCGGACATCCGCATATTCCACGATCTGGCCGGCATACATAACCGCCACCGTATCGGCCATCTCGGCCACCACCCCCATATCGTGGGTGATCAGCACAATCGCGGTGTTGATATGCTCGCGCAGCGCCCGCATCAGATCCAGAATCTGCGCCTGGATCGTCACATCAAGCGCGGTTGTCGGCTCATCGGCAATCAGAAGCTCAGGGTTACATGCCAGCGCCATCGCAATCATGACACGCTGGCACTGCCCACCCGAGAGTTCATGCGGGTACTGCGACATACGGCGCTGCGGATCAGGCAGGCCAACCATGTTAAGCAGCTCGATACAGCGTGCCCGTGCTTCGGTGCCGGCCAGGTTGGCATGGATCTGCAACGCCTCGATAATCTGATCGCCAACCTTGAATACCGGATTCAGGCAGGTGGTGGGCTGCTGAAAGATCATCGAGATCCGGTTGCCTCGCACATGGCGCATCTCTTCATCCGAAAGATGCGCCAGATCCTGGCCATCAAACAGAACCTGCCCCTCGACGATCCGGCCCGGAAACGAAACCAAACGCATAATCGAGAGCGAGGTCACGCTCTTGCCCGAGCCGCTCTCGCCCACCAGCCCGAGCGTCTCGCCACGGCGCAGGGTCAGGTCGATCCCATCGACAGCCTGCACCACACCGGCCTCGGTAAAAAAGTGGGTCTTCAGATTCTGCACTTCGAGAATAACACTATTGGAATGTTGGGCCGTGGTTGTCTCGGACGTTGTTGGAACGGTCACTGGTTTCTCCGGAATCGTTTTATTGGCGGGCCCCTTTGCCGCCCATCACCATACGCGGATCAGGGGCATCACGGATCCCACCACCGACGAAATTCACCGCCAGTGCGGCAATCACCAGCGGAATGCCGGGAACCAGCGGCATCCACGGATGGTTGAGCATATTGCTTTCGGCAATCGCCAGGATATTCCCCCATGTCGGGGTTGGATCCTGCACCCCATACCCGAGGAAGCTCAGAACCGCCTCGAGCACCAGCACACCATTAATGGCCAGCGTATAATCGACAATCAGCGGCGGCAGTGCGTTCGGCAACACATGGCGGGCGATGATTCGCAGGCTCGAAGCCCCCAACGCCCGCGACGACTCGATATACGCCAGTTCGCGAACCGACAGCACCATGCCGCGCATCAGGCGTGCCGTACCCGTCCACGAGAGCACGGCCAACGCCAGCCCAACCAGTGCCAGCTTCTTGCTTTCGCTGTCGGGCACACCGGTGGCACCCTGGATGATACCGATAAACCATGGCGGAATCGGTATCAGATCCGGGTTTTGCAGCAGCACAGAGTTCAAGATCAGGAGTATCGTCAGGAGTGGGAAGGTCGAGACGAATTCCAGAAAGCGCGTGACTGCAATATCGATCCAGCCGAGGAAGTAGCCCGCCAGCAGGCCAAGCACGATCCCGATCAACGAAGAAAGGGTTGCAACGGCCAATGCAAGGATCAACGAGATCCGCGCCGAATACAACACTCGCGTAAACAGATCGCGCCCAATATTATCGGTGCCGAGCAGGTGCAGGTTCCCCGTTTGGGGATTCTCGGTCATTGGAGCCAGAAACTGTGCCCTGACATCCGGCTCGTCGCGTGGGAAGGGTGCGATCCAGGGAGCCAGAAGCGAAGAGAAAAAGAAGAGCACCAGTACCAACAGGCTCAGCATCGCCATACGATGATGCAAGAAGCGCCGCACGACAATCTGCCACTGCCCTTCGGAACGCTGTTCGCTGGCCTGTTCAACCGTGAGTGTCTGTGTTGCCATGAAGTTTCTCAGGTGAGGCGGATCCGTGGATCCACGACCGTATACAGAATATCAGAGAGCAGATAGCCGATCATCGTCAGCACAATCGTAATATACAGCACCGACATCGCTACGGTGTAGTCGAAACGGCCAAGTGAGTCGATCAACAGGCGCCCCATCCCCGGCCAGTTGAAGACCGTCTCGGTGACAATCGCGCCGGCAAAGAGTGATGGAAGCGTCCCTGCGAGCAGGGTGATGAACGGGATGAGGGCATTGCGCAACGCATGTTTCAGCACAACCATGCGTTCACGCACCCCTTTGGCGCGTGCGGTACGCACATAATCCTGGTTCAACACATCGAGCATGCTGGCCCGCACAAAACGGCTCCAGCCGGCAACATTGGTGAAGGTCAATACCCCACACGGCATAAGGAAATGCAGGAAGAAATCAAGCGCCGACCCCTTGGTGACGGTACCAATCAACGGTACAACATAGTCACGGGCGGCGGTGGCGTTCCCTGGCGGCAGATACGGCAGGCCGATCTCTTTGGCACCGATCGCAAAGACCAGGATCCCCATAATACCAATGAAAAAGGTTGGCAACGATGCACCAAGAAACGCAACCGTCGTCATGGTGTAGTCGAAACGCGAGTATTGCCGTACGGCGGAATAGATGCCGATCGGCACGCCAATCACAATCGCCAGCAGTGTCGAGGCACCCATGAGCGAGAGGGTATACGGCAGCCGGCTCTCGATCAGAATACTCACCGGCCGATCACGCAGGATCGTCTGTGATAGGCCGAAATCACCGAACAAGATCCCCCGGCTATGGCGGCGGGTTGTATCGGCACCCAGATCGGCCAGCGTGAGTGGGATCTCGCATCCCTCTTCGATGATCTCGGTCGAGCCATCCGGGTAGCGCAGGCGCACCTGGCCGGGAACACGACAGCCAACCGCCAGATCGGCGAAATATTGCTGGCCGCCAACCTCGATCGGGCCGCGCGGCTGGCCGACAAGCCAGCGCGAAAAGCGAACCGGAAGCGCAAGATCAAGCTCAAATCGCGCCCGGACACGCGCCACATCTTCCTGAGTTACACGATTACGCCCACCCTGCTGCTGCTCACGTAGAAATGTGAGCGGCCCACCGGGTGCCGCATTCAACAATGCATACGACACAATAGAAGACAAAAAGATCACAACAGCCATTTGAAACAGACGCCGAACAAGAAATGCGGCCATAGCCAGACCCCGCTAGATATGTATAACAAGGAGCAATGGTGCACAGGCTCTGTCACAATGCACCATCGCTCACAATAGGATTTCGCTACGCCGATATCAACAAGGTATCTGCTGTTTGTACCCTCTGGTGAACCGTACAAACAGCAGACCCAATTGTTACACTAGCGCACGAAGATATTGAAGTCGACATGCTCCCACGTCGGGCTGGCGATGATATCGGCCTGGATGCGCCCTTCAGCAGCCGCATTCAAGACCGTCTCTACCTCAGCACCGGCACCGAGCGTCGTCGGGTCGAGAATATCGACATCGCCGGTCAGCAGCTGCGATACTGCCTGCTGAGTGTCGGCAATGAACTGGATCGTGATCTCCTTCACTGCCGGCTCACCACGGAAGTAGTTCGGGTTGGCGGTCAGCACCATGCGCTGGCCCTTCTCCCACGACGAAATAACATACGGGCCGAAGCTCAGCGGCGATTCGGCGATTTCGGGCAGGGTCGCCCACTCCGTCGCCGGCACGTCACGCAGGTTGCGGCCATCCGAAAGCACCAGATGCGACGGGTAGAGCCCAAGCGACTGGACATAGTATTCCGGCCACTGAACGCCCGGCAGATAGGTGATGGTGTACTCGGTATCGCTCGCGAAATCAACATTCGCAATCGAATTGCAGAGCGTGTAGGTGGTTGCGCCCGAGGTCGGGTCGCAGTCGATGCGGTAGCCCAGCTCGAAATCGGCCTGCTTGACCGGCTCGCCATCCTGCCACTTCAAACCATCGACATACTCGAATGTCACGGCCAACTGATTGACCGCCACCGAGCCGCTCTCGTAGACAACAACCTCACCGGCGGCATTGGTGAACTCAACCCCCGGTGCCAGTGGCTGCGCCTCGCCATCGGTCGTCCAGACAACATCACCGGCGCTGACCTGCACCTCGGTGTTGGTGGCCCCACCATTATCGACCAGCGGCAGCTGCTTCAGGATCACCGGCTGGTAGTCGTAGCTGTACGAGGTAAAGGTCTGCCCAAGCAACTCGCCGACCATGACCGTCACCGCAGCACTCTCGACGAGCGCCCACAGTGATGCCGGTTCCTGGGTGAAGCCCATCACCACACTGTCGCCACCATCGGTGAGCCGCCAATCAAAGGCATTGGCCGTCACATACTCGGTCGGGTCGGGGCGGAAGTTCTCGAGGTTGCTGGTTGCCGCAGCCGCTTCGAGGCGGTTGAAGAGCGGCAGGCTCACCATATCCTTGGTGAACTCCTCTTGCACGATATGGTACTGACGGATGCGCTCCTCGCGGTTCAACGTATTATTGGCCGCGATAATCGCCCGGCTGGCAGTTTCGTTGCACCAGCCCATGCTGTTCTGGCCTTCCCAGCCATTCGAAGGCAGCGGGATCTGGTTGCATGCGTACAGGCTGACACCACCCGGATCGGGTTGGCCAACCCAGGCGAACGCACCAAGCTCAAAATCGCGCCGCGCCAGGCCGGTCGTGTCGCCGAACCACCAGGAAGCCGGCGCATGCTTGCGCAGGATCTGGATGCCACAGTTGTTCAGCAACTGGTTTTCGAGCACGGTGGCCCAAGTGATGCGGAACTGCGCATTGGTCGTGGTGAATTCGAGCACCAGCGGCGCACCGTCGGCGTTCGAACGTACACCACCACCTGCCGGTGCCGTCCAGCCGGCTTCATCGAGCAACGCATTGCCACGTGCCGCATCAAACGGGTAGATCGTCAGCTGGCTTTGTGGCGGCAGTGCCCAATGGCCCTGCGGCAGGAAGGTGTCCATCAACAGACCGGCCTGCTCTTCCGGCGGCAAGAAGCCGTACACCGACTGAATCAGCTCGGGGCGATTGGTGCAGTAGGCAATCGCCTGGCGCACCCGCACATCCCCGATAATCGGGTGCGGCGTCGTA
>CALLZL010000550.1 GCA_937859575.1 uncultured Chloroflexota bacterium | reverse complement strand
CGACCACCGAGATCTACACTCTTTCCCTACACGACGCTCTTCCGATCTGTTGCTGACCAGCTTGGGCGATATCCTGGCGCTGCTGCTGCAGTTCCGAAATCGAGCGCTGGATCGATTCCTGCTGCGCCAGTTGCTCGGCAGACTGGCGTGCCTGTTCGGCGGCCTGGTTAAGTGCCTGCTCGGCAGCGGCGGTATCACCACGCTGCAATGCATCGGCAGCCTCATTCAAGCTCTGGGCAAGCTGCGGGTTGCTCTGCTGCATCTGACCAGCCTGGCGCGCAAGTTCATCAGCAAGCTGTTGCTGCTCTTCAGCGGGCAGCTGCGCAACCTGTTCACTGAGATTCTCAAGGCTATCGGCGGCACGAGTGGCATCGGGCTGTCGTTCCGAATCACCCGCCATTGAGTCAAGGCGACGCGAAAGCTGTTCGAGTGCGGCACGCTGTGCATCCGCGCCCTGTTGCAACTCATCGCGCAGTTGGGTTTCGGCGGTTGATATATCGGCCAGTGCCTGTTCGCGATCACCGGGATTGCGTTCAAGCTGCTCACGGAGCTCGCGAAGCTGGCGCTGCAATGCTTCACGGTCGGCCGGCGAGAGATTCGGGCTTTCAGCAACCTGTGCTTCGAGCTGCTCGATCTCGGCGATCGTCTCCTGGATCTGCTGGCGCACGGCCGCCCGTTCGGCCAGCACTGCATCCTGCGGGTTGGGCAGCAACAGCAGGGCAACCACCGCCACAAGCATGAGGAAGGCAGCCAGGATGCGTTGCCGATCAATACGCAGCGGCAGCATATTCGGCTGAAGCTCCGCAGCTCGCTGCCGCGCATCGGCCTGCTGGAGGGCCAGGATCGGCTGCTGATCATTTCCGTCGAGTTCGAGAGCCGTCGCAAGGCGTTCGTTCAAGGCCAGGGCGGTGTCGAGGCGGCGTGCCACCCGCATCGGCGGGAGCGGCCGAAACACCAGATACCCAAGGGCAAACAGCACCCAGAGGATGAAGGGCGCGATGGTGAAGACCGACAGATATTCGAACGGGAAGATCCGCCCGACAACCTGGGCCAGCAGAGCGATGGCAGCGGCGATCCAGAGGGTACGACTAGCGATCTGCAGCGTATCGGCAAGCCGTAACCGCATCGCAAACGGCTGAAGTTGCCGCCGCAACGGAACGCCTGGTGTCGCTGCCGAACTCGCCATCTACTCCTCGATCTTACGCCAGAAGGAGCGTTCGCTCACCTGGCGGGTACCGGATCCGCTCTCGATCACCTCGACAACCCGCTGGCTGATGATCGTAATAACCGACGACGGGTTGCCGCTGAGGCTTTCACCAACCGGCGCATCACTACGGGGCATGACCGTCAGTGCCGTTGTCGGCTGAGCGGCACGCCGGCGCAACCAGGCCAACCCGGCTTCGGCCGCCACCGCAACCACGCCAAGCGCCACGGTACGCCCCAGCTGCTGCCAGGTAACGGGTAACTGCCGCCCGGCAATGGTGAGGCCGGTTTCGCTGCGCGGTGCGGGCAGCAGGCGCTGCAATGCGGTGCCGCATTTGCCACAGTACTGATCATCGAGTGGGTTGCCATGCTGGCAGTTGGGGCAGACACGTTCGACCATTGGATCGTCTCCTCGCATCGCGGGCATCTCTGCGG
Organism: uncultured Chloroflexota bacterium; assembly: GCA_937859575.1. GTDB lineage: Bacteria > Chloroflexota > Chloroflexia > Chloroflexales > Roseiflexaceae > CALLZL01. Next base: position 1,534 of record CALLZL010000550.1, on the reverse strand, counting down.
TGTGCGGTGGGTCGTGTTCGTGAGATCAGTATAGCACAATCATTTTTTTCTCGCTGTACTAGCGCAGAGTATCTCGCGGGTGATGCGCAAGAGATTTTCATTCATCCTGCGCGGCGCAGCATGACAGCCAACTCGCCCGTGCCGGCATGGCTCCCTGCACCGCGCAGCGGCGCAGGATCTTTTGGAGAATAGGGCAACACCAGGCTATTCGTCGTCATTGCTCACCCGCCGCGCAATCTCGAGCATGGGGTTGGCGCGATCGAGGATGGCGGTTGATGTGGTAGCCCCAAGATGGTCATCGATGAGCATAGCAAGCTGGTCGCAGGCGGCCTGAAGCTGCCCGGGGCGGTGAGCCGGGAGCGCCTCGATCACCAGAATGGCGTTGGTTGTCGCTTCCGTCAGCCGGGTGCGGTCTGCCTCACGCCAGTTCCAGCAGCGGCAGATCGCGCCGATATCGTCACGGTAGAGCACCTCGCCGGGGATGGGCGGCTCGTCGACACTCCCTCCGAGCGGCACAAATCGCTCCTGGCCGGTCGCACGGGTCAGGCGCAGATCGCCCTGTATCGCGGCAAGATCTTCGCCGCCACATGGCAGCACATGGGTGAGAGAGACCGTGTTGTAGAGATCGACCAGTGGATTGATCGGGCGAATGCGGCCGGCAACAGCAGAACGCAGCAGACTCTCGATCGACGAGCGATACTTCGATGGTTTGACGCCGAACTGCTGATAGGCAGCCCGCCAGGGGGCAATGGCCGGATGCGTAGCCGGCTCGTGGCCGTCCATCACCGTGACGGCATGGTCGACGGCAGCAGCAAGGAGCTGATCAATGGCGGTATCGGCGCGCGGCGTATTGGTGAAGCCACGCGCAATAACGACCCCGATGGTCGCCGATGGGAAGAGATTCCAGAAGTCATCGTGGATCAGGAAGCGCATAGAATGCCGATTCTTTCGTGTATATGGCGAGTATCGCTGTTACAATACGAGAAGAATGGCATGATCACAAGAGCCATTGAAGAGCAGTACTAGCCGGCGGTATGGCCTGCCGCAGCGCTGAAATAATCGCCGAGGGTGCGGCTGCCTCGCGGCGTCGCAACACCATCCGAGGTAAACATAGCACCGGCAAAGGCCATGAGTTCGCTCAGGCGTGGCGCGAATGGGCGCGCCATGAAGGCATAGAAGCGTGGCAACCAGGGCGGGGCATGCATCAGGCGTGGTGGTCGCTGCAATGCGGCAAATGCCAGCTCGGTCATCTCGCGGCGCGTAAGCACTTGCGGGCCGCCGGCTTCAATCTCGTGCATCCCCGATTCGCCTACCAGATCGGCGCAGACCAACGCCAGATCCGCTTCGTGGATCGGGTTTGAACGTGCCGAACCATCACCGATCACCAGGCCGACCCCACGCCGGGCAAAATCGAGCAATGGCAGCAGTGCGGCAAAAAAGCCGGTGGGCATCACAATGCCATACTGCATCGTAGATGCACGTAGTTCGCGGGCAACTGCTTCGTGGGCACGCATATAGGCGAGCTGCTCGTAAC
>CALLZL010000549.1 GCA_937859575.1 uncultured Chloroflexota bacterium | reverse complement strand
GTGGTACTGATCGACGGGCAGACACTCTACGAGATTGCCGAGTAGCGGCGGGGGAAGCAACCATGCAGATAAGCCTCAAAGATCGGGTGGCACTCGTCACCGGTGGCTCACGTGGGATCGGGCGGGCCATAGCCGTTACGCTGGCTGCCGCCGGTGCCGCAGTTGCCGTCAACTACCGCGACAACCAGGCTGCGGCCGAGGCGGTTGTCGCCGAGATTAGTGCTGCGGAAGGGCAAGCCTTCGCCATCAAGGCCGATATCAGCCGCCAGGAAGAGGTCGAACAACTCTTCAAGGCAGTGATCGAACGGTATGGTAAGATCGATATTCTCGTCAATAACGCCGGCATCACCCGCGACGGCCTGCTGCTGCGCATGAAAGAGGAAGACTTCGACGCCGTGCTCGACACGAATCTGCGCGGTGCCTTTCTGTGTACCAAAGCGGCACTGCGGCCAATGGCACGTGGGCGTGGCGGGCGCATCATCAATATCGCGTCGGTCGTCGGGCTGGCGGGGAATCCCGGCCAGGCCAACTACGCCGCCGCCAAAGCCGGGCTGATCGGGTTCACCAAGTCGGTTGCACGCGAAATGGCCTCACGGGCTATTACCGTCAATGCGATTGCCCCGGGATATATCGAAACCGAGATGACCGGTGTGCTCAGTGATCAGGTACGTGCTGCCATCCTCGAAGCGATCCCGCTCGGCCGGATCGGTATTGCCCAGGATGTCGCCGACATGGCCTGCTTCCTGGCCTCCGATGCCGCTGCCTATATCACCGGGCAGACGATCGCCGTCGATGGCGGTATGGTTATGCACTGAGCCCGGCTATGGCCATAATCCAGCGATCCTACCCCACTGGTTGCACAGCAATCCGAAGCACCTGGCAATCCGCAAGTATTGCGATCTCGCACCATGGACATGCCCCGACGACAGGCGGCGATTCCTTGACGCGCACCACGAAAACCATTAGAATACGCGGGCATGACCGGACACACAATGCCGACTACCAGAGACATCGCAGGCACCATTGTTGTTGCGCCTGAGCTGCTTGTTGCACAGATCGACCGGGCACTCGGCCGGTTGCCGGGGATCGCGTGTGCCGGAACCATCCCACCACAACGGGTGGGTGCGGCAACTGCACGTGCACCGGGAATTGCGCTCACGATCGGCAGTGAAGGCGTGAGTGTCGCCTGCCATCTGGTGGCATATGCCGGCTATAGCCTGGTTGAGCTTGGATGCGCGGTACAGTTGATCGTAGCGCAGATTGTTGATCGCCAGGGTGGCATGCCGATCACTGAGGTTCATGTACGTTTCGAAGATATCGCCGCACCGGCTCGGGAGGAACGCCACCATGGCTAGCCCGCGCCACCGTGTCCGCATCCTGGCGCTGCAAACACTCTTTGAGCTCGACGCGACCGATCACGAACCTGATCGCGTTGTAAGCCATTATGTCGAGCAAGATGCTCTGACCACCGATGGTGAGCGCTTCTTGCGGCGGCTGGTATTTGGTGTCTGGGAACACTACCCATACCTTGATCGGATTATTGAGGAAGCTGCCCCCAACTGGCCCGTCAGCCAGATGCCTGGTGTTGATAAGGCAATCCTCCGCATCGCACTCTATGAAATCCTGATCGATGAGACGGAAAAGACACCCGTAAAAGTCGTGATCGACGAGGCCGTCGAGTTGGCCAAGAATTTCGGCAGCGATAATTCGAGCCGGTTTGTCAATGGCGTCCTCGGCACTATTGTGACACGATATATTGAGCGTTCCAACGAGGAATCACCCGAGGAGTAACGGCACACAGCCGAGATCCAGCATATGATTGCATTCGCATATATCCTTTGAAAGGAGTCTCTGAATGGCTTCACCCGAAATGGAAGCACGCCTGAAGAAGATCGTCGCCGAGCAACTCGGTGTCGAAGAGGACCGGATCGTTCCGGAGGCGCGCTTCACCGATGATCTGAATGCCGACTCACTCGACCTCGTCGAGATGATCATGTCACTCGAAGAGGAGTTCGGGATCGAGATCCCCGATGAGGCGGCCGAGAAGATCCTCAGCGTGGGCGATGCGATCGACTATATCGACGCTCATACAGAGACTGCCTGAAGCCAGCATGATGCGCCGCTGCGCATCATCGACCCGATACGCAGCGTGGTTTTTCGCGCCGCAACGACCGCACCCGAGCACCACTGGGGCGCCGCGAGACGGAGCCGTTCGTACCGGCTTCGTGCTCCCCGGTCTCTCAGCGGTGCTCTTGTTTGCTCTGGAGCCCGGCTATGAATATCCTGGGCGTCGGCCCTGGCGAAATAATGTTCATCCTCATCCTGATGCTGGTGGTGCTCGGCCCCGAACGGTTGCCGGTATTCGCACAGCAGGCCGGGCGGATGATCGTTGGCTTACGCAACTGGATCCAGCGATCGCCTGATGCCGCTATGGTGTTACGGATGCGTACGGAGCTCGAACAGGAGCTTGAAACGATCCGTGCCAGCATCACGCAGGAAGTCAATAGTATTCGTGATGAGGTGATGGAGGTACGCGGCGATCTGATCGACGCTGCGCGCCAGATCGAAGATGCTGCCGAATCGGTTGCCAAGACGCGCATCGAGGTGGATGTCGATCAGATCGTTGCCGGTGATGTTGCTCCTCAGGCGGCAGCGGCAGCCGATCCGGTGGCGCAGATTGCAGCCGGCAGCACGCAGACCGCCACCAAGGCCGGTGCAGATCCGGGCGATAATGGCCAACCGGTGCCGCGTTCAACCCGCCCGACCTGGCATTCAGCTGCAGCCGGCACCCCGGCAGATGTCGCGTTGTCGCGCGCGGAACTTGATGTGATTGAGCGTCGCATCGAGGCGATCATGAACGAATTGGGCCAGTTGCAAACACGCGTTCGCAGCGCTGCCGGCACCATAGCAGATACCGCCATCGATCAACCCGAGGCGGCTGCCGGTATTACCGAGCCACCTGTCGATGCCGAAGCCCTTGCTCGCCCTGCCGACGACCAGGAACCGACTCAAAGCCCGGCTGAGGCCGGCACCGTCGATACAGCAACCCTGGCACCAGACGATCCCGAGCCGCCAGGGCTCGCGATGGGATCCGAAACCTCCGCAACGCAAGAATCGAGTGCCGATCGGGTGGCAGCCGAGCCGGATCAGCAGAGTGCCGATCCTGCCGAACCATCAGACACCGTACAGATACAAGAGAATCAGTGATGTCGACCGAATTTGTGCTGATCATTGCCTTTATCACCTTTCTGATCCTGCTGCCGTTGATCGTCATGATCCTGGTGCGCATTCTGATCAAGGATGACCCGGAAGAGGAAGAAGAAGAGGTTGAGGCCGGCCCCGACGGCCCGGATCTCAGCAACCTGAGCGACTTCTGGCGCAGCATGGTGCCGCATCTGATCGAACTGCGCGACCGGCTTGTCAAGAGCCTGGTGGCTGTGGGGATCGGTACCAGCATTGGCTTCTATCTTGTCAATACCCCCTCGATCATCGGCCAGCCACTGCCCGATTTTATGGTCGAGCAGCTCGCACCAACAATCCGCCTGCAGGCGATTGGTGTCGGGGAAGTGTTCGTCAGCTATTTCCGCATCGCCCTGGTGGTCGGTGTGGCATTTGCCATGCCGGTGATCATCTACCAGATCATTGCCTTCTTCTCGCCCGGGCTGTTGCCACACGAAAAGCGGATCGTCTTCATGGCGCTCCCGTTTGTCACCGAACTGTTTCTTGCCGGGCTGGCATTCGGCTGGTTCTTTACCGCCCCGGCCGCCCTCGAATTTCTGCTTGGGTATGGCCAGACGGACCTGATCTCGACGGTGCCGACTCTCGATAGTTTCATGGGTACGGTGGCGATGCTGTTGCTCTGGAATGGGATCATCTTCCAGTTGCCGGCCGTGATCTTTCTGCTGGCACGGGTTGGTATCGTGACAGCCGCCCAGCTTGCACGAACCCGGCGCTATGCAATTGTGATTATCACGATCATTGCCGCGCTGATCACGCCAACCGGCGACCCATATAACCTGTTGCTGCTCGCCATTCCAATGTACCTGCTGTATGAGCTCGGCATCCTGCTGGCGCGCCTGGTACCCAAACGACGCGAAACCAGCGAAACCGAGGCCGCCTCGGCAACCTGAGCGGAACTGATCGTCTCTCTTGATCGTCATGGGAGCATTCGACAAGATGCCCCTCACGACAGGAGGATGTGATGAACCGCTTTCCCCATCTGTTGCTGCTCGCGATGCTGCTCGTGCTGGCAGCATGCGGCGCTGCGACACCGGCCGTGGCACCACTGCCGGCGATCGCGCCACAGCCCGTTGAACAGCCGGCTGCCCCGCTGCCGGTTGCCGGTACGACCGATTCCGTTGTTGCCCCGGAGCTTCCCGCACCCTACCCGACCGCGTCACCGGCGGGGCGTACCGACAATCTGCATGCTGCTGAGCCGCTTGCACCGATCGCACACCCCACCATGGTCGCCGGCAGCGGTGAGAATGCCATGCCGCAACCGGTATTGCCCGACCAGCAGCAACCGGCCACCGCCATTCGTGCCGGTGAAATCGACGATAATGCCGATTTTGCGGCCTACCTCGATTATCTGGCCGGCTACCGGGGTGCCGGCGTGTTGCCGTTTGATGTTTCGCAGCGCATACTCATCACCGTCAGTAACCAGCGGCAAGAGCCGATTCTCGATGCCCAGGTGCGAATCTATGCCGGGCAGCAGCAACTCTTCAGTGGGCGCACCTATGCCGGCGGCACAACGATCTTCTTTCCGGCTGCCGCCCATTCGTCACAGATCGGCGAACTTCGCCTGGTTGCCGAAAAAGGGCAGAGCCGCAGCGAACAGCTGATCCAACCGGGCAGCCGGCGTGTCGATCTGGTGCTTGAGGATGCCGCGGGCCCCCGCACACCGCTGCAGGTCGATCTGGTCTTCCTGCTCGACGCAACCGGCAGCATGGGGGATGAAATCGGACGTCTCCAGCAGACAATCGGTGATATCGCAGCACGTATCGATCGGATCGAGCCGCGCCCCGATCTCCGCTTCGGGCTGGTCAGTTATCGCGACCGGGGGGATGAGTATGTGGCGCGGATCGATGCCGACTTCACCGGTGATGTCAACCGCTTCAGCAATGCACTCTGGCAGGTACGCGCTGATGGTGGTGGCGACACGCCCGAGGATCTGAATGAAGGGCTACGACTGGCGATCGAAGAACTACGCTGGCGCGATGATGCAGTACGGCTGGTCTTTCTGGTGGCCGACGCCGCACCACAGCTCGGCTATGGTCAGCAGTTCGACTATCTCGTCGGCGCACGCGAGGCCGTCGCACGCGGCATACGAATCTACCCGATTGCCGCCAGCAATACCGATGAATCGGCCGAATATGTCTTCCGGCAACTGGCCCAGCAAACCCTCGGGCGCTTT
>CALLZL010000548.1 GCA_937859575.1 uncultured Chloroflexota bacterium | reverse complement strand
CCGAAGGTTTCAAAATCAAAGACGACATTCTGGCCGCCGAGATCGAGCATACCGGCTGGTGCTGCTCCACCGAGTTGTTCATTGAGGGTGCGGAAAGCCGCCAGCGACGGGCGTGGCTGGCTCAGGTCGGTGATGCCGCCGGCATAGCGCAGCAAGCCATACTGGTTGAATGGGCTCCCGTTGCGTACCTCGGTGTCTTTGAGGCGAAACCAGAGCACCTTTTCGACACCGGCGGCACGCAGCAGGGCGGAGCTGCGGATCAGGTAGTTGGCCTGGGTCTCTTCGTCGACGCCACGCGGATCGCGGCTGGCCGGCCCGGTCGACCAGCCGAACTCGGTGGCCCAGATCGGTTTGTTACCCAGCCTGGCCACCAGGCTCTTCACCGCTGCCACATCGCCGGTGCCGATCTGGCCATCTTCCGGGCCGAATGGATCAACATACGGGTGGATCGCCAGCACGTCAAACGATCCCCATGCGCCATTGTCGGCAATCCCACGAATGAAATCGACATGTGTCGGCACGATGCCGGCACTCAGCACGGTTGCATTTGGATTGGCAGCCTTGATCGCCGGGTAGGCGGCCTTCAGCAACCCGGCATACTCCGCCGGGCTCGGGCCCGACTGCCAGTAGAGCTGGTTTTCCGGCTCATTCCAGATCTCCCAGTGGCTGACGTGATCACGGTAACGTTGGGCCGCTGCTGCGGCAAACTGGGCAAAGCGCTGGGCATCGGGTGGGTAGAACGATGGCGCACCGTCGCGATCACCGCCAAAGGGGGTGGCCCACGCCGGCGCGGTAATCAGCAGGCCGATGATCTTCACACCACGCCCGGCCAGCTGCGGAATCGCCCGGTCGTAGAACGTCCAGTCGTACTGGCCGGGTGAACGCTCGATGCGATACCAGACGAACTCTTCGCGCGCCCAGCCGGATGAGATCTCCGACATGATTTCGAGCGGGCGACGTGTCGCAGCGACATCATACGTCGCTGCGATATGGCTATTGACACCAAAGTCGGAATTACCCGCTGCCGCCGCCGCCGGCTGTGCCGCCGGCAGCAGGGCGGCGAGCAGAGTGGCGATCAGCAGAGGAAGAAGGCGACGTGTCATCATAAAAGCTCCTTGTGGTCGCTGTACGCGGTGCTGGTTGTGTGGTGCACGCACCATAACATAAACGCGGGGAGAGCCACTTTTTCGCATGGTGTACAGCAGAAGGTGTGGCGAGGCCCTGTGCTGCGCACAGCCGGCAGCCATGTGCAACACAGGGTGTTGTGCATCAGGCCGATGCGAGCCAGAGGGTCTGGTATGGGGCAAGCGAAAACTCACTGATCGTTGCATCAAACTGTGTGCCGCTAATAAGGTCGATCAGGGCTCCGATGGGTCGATCCGTGGCGGCAATCTCGAATCGTTGCGGTGTGGCGCTCACATTCTGGATCGCCAGCACATGCCGGTTGCCACGTGTGCGTAGCAGGCAGAAGATCGCATCGCCGGCACGAATGACGCGCTGTGCCGCGTTGGGGTGGAAGGCCGGTTCGGCACGACGGGCACGGATCAGCGCCGCCATGCGTTCGAACACCCGCCGCTCGTGGCGCTGTGGATCGGCCATACGTCGGGCCAGTTCGCCATACTCCCACTTCTCGCGGTTGATCGTGCGGGCGCGGCCGGTTTCGGCCAGGCCGGCGTGGTTATTGTGTGAGCCGATCAGGCTATGGATGTAGATTCCCGGCACCCCCTGCAGCATGAGCATAATGGCATGTGCGCCAATAAAGCGGTCGATCGCCAGCGGGTCGTTTTGCGCCGGATCCGAGAGCGCATCGAACAGGGTGATATTCAGTTCGTATGGGCTCTGGCTGCCGTCAGAATTATTCTTGTACGAAACCTGCCCACCGTGGCGGATGGTCGTTTCGCATAGATCGGCGACCTCCGCCTGGCTCAGGATACCGCTGGCCGGCACTACACCGATCCCGTCGTGTGAGGCAAGGAAGTTGAAGAAGGTCGTCGCCGGCGAAGGTGGTGCAAGGGTGGCCGCCCAACTATTCAGGTGGCGCGTGCTGCCGCTATGGAAGGCATTGAGAGTGAGCGGCGCCAACGGGAACTGATACACCATCTGCGCCTCGTTGTGGCCATCGCCGAAGTAACTGATATTATCGGCATGTGGCACATTGGTTTCGGTGACGAGCAATACCCCCGGGGCAACCTCATCGAGGATGCTGCGCCAGAGCTGTACGACCCGGTGGGTCTGCGGCAGATGGATACAGCGTGTGCCGACCTCCTTCCAGAGGTAGCCGATTGCATCAAGCCGGATGAGCGATGCGCCCTGAGCAACATACAGCAGGAGCACATCGATCATGGCCAGCAGCGTATCGGGATCGGCATAGTTGATATCGATCTGATCGGCGCTGAAGGTCGTCCAGATATGACGCGTGCCATGGGGTGTCTCGAATGGTGTAAGCAGCGGTGTGGTGCGAGGCCGCGTGACCGCGCTCAGGTCGGTTGTTGGATCCATGGCGATGAAACGGCGCTCGGCCCCTGGTTTGCCGGCCAGAAACGCCTGAAACCAGTCGCTCGATGCCGAGATATGATTGACGACCGCGTCGTACATGAGGCGGTAGCGTTCACGTAGTGGTGCAAGATCCTCCCAGGTGCCGAGTGCCGGATCAACGGTATGGAAATCGACCACCGAAAAGCCATCATCGGATGTATAGGGGAAGAAGGGCAGGATATGCACCCCCGACACAACCGCGCCGAATTGTTGGTGCAGGGCGTGCGCCAGGGTGCGTAGCGGTGCTTCGCCGGTGGTATGCACCTGGTCGCCATAGGTGATCAGAATGACATCATCATGGCTGAGGCGTTCGGCGGGGGATGCGGCTACGGCAAGCTGGGGATGCGCCTGTTTGAACGCCGCAAGTGTGGTGCGCAGACGTTGTTCGAGCGCCGGGGCGCGTTCGACGCCATACAGTTCGCTCAGAAACGTAAGCATAGGGGTCCTCCTTACGAATAAACCGTCGTGCTGCCACCGGATGAAAGGCTTCCGGGAAGCCCAGGACTCCCCGGAAACTGCACCGTAGGGGAAGGTGTGAGGTGGCAGGTCGTGCTACCGGTCGCTACAGTTCGAGCTGGATACCGGTCGGTGCAAGCTCGCGGAAGCGTTCGACGGTAAAGGCTACCGCTTCATCAAGCGGCGTATGCGGGATGCTCCCGATGACGGCTGCCAACGGTGCCGCATCATACTCCTGCGGGAACGGCAGCGCTACATCATCAAAGGTGATGGTACCGCGTGCAGCTGGGGCCACGCGTTCGACGGCGGCGATCAGGTCGCTCATGGTCGCCATGCTACCGCTCAGATTGAAGATCTCGGCCCCTTCGAACGGCGCACGGGCACAGGCAATAAATGCCCGCGCAACATCATCGGCATAGTGGTAATCGGCACGCCCACCGAACGGGATATGGAAGGGTCGGCCGGTTGCCGCCGCGAGCATTGCGCGTGTCGGTGCCGAAGTCATGCCTTGATCGCGCCCGACGCCATACACAATATATGGCCGCAGGCCGATGCTGCTGATCTGCTGATCCTGCCAGTAGACGCGGGCAGTACCTTCGTTGGCCTGTTTATACACGCCATAGAGGGTTGTGGGATGGCCGGAAGCGCCATGCCGCACCGCACCGTCGCTGCCGGCATCGGCCGCATCATACACCGCTGCCGAAGAGGCATACACCACGCGATTGATGCGTTGGCGCCGGCGGGCAACCGCTTCGAAGATATTGACGGTTCCGACGACATTGACACGTGCGCCGAGTGGTGGATTGGCACGGCAGAATGGTACCTGGAGCGCCGCGAGATGAATGACATGCGTGATCTGCTGCGCATCGAGCGCCTGCTCAAGCAGCTCGAGATCGGTAATATCGCCGCTGATGAATGTGATCTGCGCCAGCTCTTCGGGCGTCAGCAGTAGTTTCAGGCGGCGTGGATCGCTGCCGAGGTCGAAGACCACCGGCGGCGCACCTTCACGTACGAGATTTCGCGCCACCCAGGCGCCGATGCAGCCGAGTGCCCCGGTGATCAGGAACCGGTCGCGTGCCATAGGGGTATTCCTCCTTGAACCATTGCGGTGTATGGTTTGTTATTATACCTGCTCTTGCCGGCAGGCAAGCGGCAGAGGTCAGTCGAGCATCCGTTCGATACGCGCAACCACCATGTCGATCGCGATCATATTGAGCCCGCCATTGGGGATGATGATATCGGCATAGCGCTTCGACGGCTCGACAAATTCGAGATGCATGGGGCGCACGGTGCGCAGATACTGATCGATCACCGAGTCGACGGTCCGGCCACGTTCACGTACATCGCGCCGGATGCGCCGGATGAGGCGCAGATCGCTCTCGGCATCGACAAACAGTTTCACATCCATCTGATCGCGCAGCAGCGCATCGGCAAAGATTAGTATCCCTTCCAGCATAATGACCGGCCGTGGTTCAACCGGAACAACCTCGCTGCGCCGCACATAGGTGGCATAATCATAGGTCGGCATCCCGATCGGCGAACCACGGATCAGCGTGTCGATATGCGCCAGGTACAGTTCGTTATCGAGCGAATCCGGATGATCGAAATTGATCTCGGCACGCTCGGCCGGCGGCAGATGCGCCAGATCCCGATAATAGAGGTCATGCGGCAGAAAGGCGATCCGTTCGCGGCCGACACGTGTCAGGATCGCATTCGAGACGGTCGTCTTTCCCGACCCACTTCCCCCGGCAACACCTATCACAAGCGGTCGTCGCACAGTGCCTCCTTTCGATGGGTATTCTAATGTATTTCGGTGCGCTGCCATGCAGCACCGGCCTATCTCACATCCTGATGCAGCTTATGCAACTCTATGGGGCTGCGCTCCAGGTCCTCTTGTCTCGTAGATCTGGCGGCGGAACCGCCAGATCTACGAGAAAAATCTCTTCGGAGGCGGCGAAGCCGCCCCCGAACCCGCAGCAGGGGTGGCTTTGCACATGCCCTGCATCAGGATGCGGGTAACTTGACATACCACGGGTCGCGTGTTACCATCCCGCGTATCATTTCGTTAAGATTTCATGCGATTGTGGCATTCGTCACGAGTTGTGTTTGAAGGTATTGCATGCCTTCATAGGGCGAATGATAGCTGGTGTTTACATCTGCTGTTGCTTCACACCCGATATCGGCTCTGAGATATTGAGGGTGAATAGCGCGAATGCGAACGCACAGCTATGTCGTGCGATCACGAAGTTCAGGCGAATGTCTTCGCGACCGGTATGCCACCGGTTGTCTCTTTGCAGGTTTGCGACAGTTTAAGGAGCGGATTCCTCATGAATGAGCAGAATCTCAAGCACCGCGCAGTAGTCCCGTTACTACTGGCATTCGTGCTGCCGATTCTCGCCGCCTGTGGCGGTGGAACGGCACAGCCGGAAGTCGTCCGCGAGACGGTCGTCGTCGTTGAGACGGCAGCCCCCGTCCGCGAGACGGTCGTTGTTCGCGAGACCGTGGTTGCCGAATCGCCGTCAGAGCCGGCGGTTCCGGTCGATACGGCTTTTACGACGCCGCACCCGA
>CALLZL010000547.1 GCA_937859575.1 uncultured Chloroflexota bacterium | reverse complement strand
GGCGACCACCGAGATCTACACTCTTTCCCTACACGACGCTCTTCCGATCTTGGGAATATCTCGACTTCTTCGGGCGTAGTTATGGGGTACCGGCTGCACGACGCAGCACGCTAATCGGCGAACTGCTCGGGCTCGTCGATCTTAGCCACAAGCGCGACGAAATGGTGATGACGTTGTCACGTGGCATGAAACAGCGCCTGAGCCTGGCACGGGCAATGATCCATGATCCACGGCTGCTGATTCTCGATGAACCGGCAAGTGGGCTCGACCCGCGAGCCAGGATCGAGCTCCGTGAACTGCTGAAAGAGCTGAGCGCACTTGGTAAAACGATCATGATCAGTTCGCATATCCTGACCGAACTGGCCGAAATGTGTACCCATATTGCGATTATCGAACGCGGTCATTTGCTGGCCGCCGGTGATGTCCAGTCGATCCTGCGCTCGATGCAGCCGCATCAGACACTTGAAGTCCGTATACTTGGGGATACCACCACTGCCGAGCAGCTACTTGCCGAGCATCCGCAAGTTCTCAGTGTGCGATGCGAGACAGGCGATACCGAAGCGACTCCGGCAGCAACTGATGCCGCGCAGTTCTTATTGATCGAGTTTACCGGCGACGAACGCGCCATGGGCGAGTTGCTGCAGCAACTGGTTGCAAACGGGGTACTGGTGACGCGTTTTGGTGAACGCAGCGGCGATCTCGAAGACATCTTCATGCACGTAACCCAGGGGATTGTCTGATGGAGTTGAATCCGATACTGGTGCGCGAACTGCGTGGCCGCATGCGCGGAGCACGCGCCTTTGTGCTGCTTACCATCTACCTGCTGATCGTCAGTGGTGTGGCGCTCCTGCTCTATGCCACGATGGCCAGTACCTTCGAGACCGATCTCAATGCCGGGCGACAGATCGGGCGTACCCTGTTTCTGGTGATCTCGCTCGTGGCGTTGGTGGAGGTCTGTATCATCACGCCGGTACTTACATCGGGAAGTATTGCTGGCGAAAAGGAGCGGCAGACCTTTGATCTGCTGATCGCCTCGTTGCTCTCGCCATGGCAGATCGTATGGGGGAAACTGGCGTCGGCGTTGATCTACGCGCTGCTGCTGATCGTGGCCGTTGTACCTGTGTTGAGCCTGGCTTTTCTGTTTGGCGGCGTCAGCGCCCTCGAAGTGCTGGTCGCACTCATCGGGCTGGCGGCAACGGCAGTGCTGTATGCAACCATCGGGCTCTTCTGGTCATCGCTAACGCGCAGTTCGCTGGGTGCCACCAGTTTTGCGCTTGGATCGATCATCATGAAGTTACTCGGCATTCCGTTTCTGGCGGTGATGTTCATGCTGGCCTTTGCCCGTGATGTCTCTTCCGACATCACATCGTCGGTGTTGTTTGTCTATCTGAGTCGTCTCTTCATCTCGGCACACCCGTTTATTGCTCTCGGCATCACCGAAGCACACCTGGCGAGCGGCGGCAACCCATTTTTTGAGGTCATCGATATCCCCGGCAGCAGTTTGATCCTGCCGAGCGCCTGGATCATGTATCTGCTGTTTGCCGCCATGACCAGCGTGATTCTGATCATCCTCAGTGTGCGGATGTTGCGGCCGGTGATTCCGGCACCGGCCGCCCCCCCGGCAGTAGCACCTGCTGCGCCGGCAGCCGAGTAATCGGCACCGGCAACGCCCTACCAGCGATCATCGGGATGATCGGCATAGTAGCGCAGCGCCCGCGAATAACGCTGTACCTGGCGGTCGCTGGTCGTTTCGACCAATAACCGCAGGAGTATCCCGACCGCCTCGCGACAGCGGCCGACGTTATACAACGCCAGTGCCCCAAATGCGGCAAATTCGCTGCCGTCGGCATACTCGGTGGCTGCCTGCTCGAAAGTTGTGATAGCTTCGTTGTAACGCCCGACACAACGGTAGCTACTACCGAGGCCGAGCAGCGCACCGCGGCGCTCGGGATCAGCCAGGCCGAGCGACAGAGCACGTTCGTACCAGGGAATGGCCTGCTGTTCATCCCCAACCAGATCGAAAGTGCTGGCGTATTCGTAGGCAATGCATGCATCATCGGGATGCGCGGCATGCAGCGCCTCAAGTAAGGCTAACGCGGCCTGCTGCTCGCCCGCCCCCCGCAATCGCACCACTTCGCGTAACTGTTCAGTACTCATCGTAGTCGCAATGCTCCTTACGTTGTACGTTCTCGAACCTCATTATTCACTGCGGCGACGATGCCATTGCATATCATCAGCTGCATGATACACAACTTTTCTGTTTGTTTTACACACCACATACCCGGCACCATCGCCGACCATTTGTATAAAACTACCAGAAAGACCCGCCATAAGATCAGATAGATGATCAAGAGCTTTTCGACACGGGTAATGGTAGAATCGATACGAAGCCGGATTCGTGGCATGGCCACGTACTATAGAGAAACGGGATAACAATGACAGGACAACTTCGCGACTTTCTTGAGATTCCATATGATCAGCTGGAAGAGCTGAATCTGTCGGTCAAAGAGCAGCGTAGTGCGCGGGTGCCGGCCGACAAGCTCCAGGAAGAGCGCATGCGCTACCTGAACGACGAAAAACGCATTAAGGCAGTAACGGTTTGCTTTACCGATCTTGAAGGCCGGCTCCATATGCTCGACTACGACAAGAAATTCTTGCTCAAGTCGGCCGATAACCTGACCTTCGATGGATCTTCGATTCGTGGTTTTACCGTCCAGGCCGAGTCCGATCTGCGGCTCGCCATCGACTGGCCGGCCTTCTACTGGCTGCCGGCCGATGTCTTCGGCCCGGGTAAGGTGCTGGTGTTCGGCGAAGTACGCGAGAAGGACGGATCGCCGTATGTCGGCGATATGCGTTCGCAGTTGAAGTCCTATACACAGCAGCTGTATGCCGATCAGGGGTTGACGGTCAACCTTGCCAACGAGATCGAAGGGTTCATCTTCAAGGGGCGCAATGCCGAGCAGCGCTACCGCGACACCGGTGAGTTTGAGTTCGTCAGCACTTCGGGGTACTACCATTCGTTGCCGGGCGATCCGCTGCGCACCTTCATCGACACCGCCGCCGAAGTGCAGCGTGCGATGGGCTTCGCCAACGAGAAGGATCACCCCGAAGTGGCACCGTCGCAGTTCGAAATGAACTACAGCTATGCCGAAGCGACGATTGCTGCCGACCAGATCCTGCTCTATAAGCTGATCTGCCGCCAGGTCGCCAGTCGCCTCGATATGACGGCCAGCTTCCTACCGAAGCCAGTGACGGGTGTGAACGGCAATGGTATGCATACCAATATGTCGATCTCGAAGGGGGATACCAATCTGTTCTACGATCCGAACGGCGAGGAGTCGCTCTCGGATTATGCCTGGTCGTATGTTGATCGCATCCTCAACAGCGGGCTCGACCTGTGTCTGCTGTTGAATGCGAGCGTCAATGCGTATCGCCGGCTGGATCCGCACTACGAGGCGCCCAACCAGATCAAGGCTTCGGCGATCGACCGGACGGCCATGGTTCGTATTCCGATCGGGAATGCCCGCACATCGCGCATTGAAGTGCGCTCGATCGCACCGGATGCCAACCCGCACATGGCGGTGTATGCTCTGCTGAAGACCGGCCTCGAAGGCCCCACGCCGACCAGCAATATCCGCAAGAGCCTGGCCACCCTGCCCGACAATATCTACGATGCGATCACGCTGTTCCGCAATAGCGAACTGATGGCACAGATCTTCGGCGAGGAAGTGCACGGCAAGTATGCCGATCTCAAGGAAGCAGTGGCAGAGCGCTGCCCGGCGCAACTCGGGACACTGATCAAGCGTGCTGAGGTGCAGTTCCACCACGAAGTTACCAACCAGTACCTCTGGAGTCGCTTCTAGGATCGCACTTGGATGCTTGGAACGCCGAACGGCATCAGCGTGGTTCGACCCGCTGATGCCGTTCGACGTTTCGGTAGTGCTGGCTATTCGCGTGTGCGGAGCCACTGAAGCGCATCGGCCAGCAGCGCCTGGAGATCGCGATGCCCAAAACGTTCGACATAATCGTCGATCGCCTGCTCGGGTCCCGGATCGTCACCTAGCCGTTCGCGCATATACCAGCGGTGTTCCATGATCCAGCGATAGAGATCGGCTTCGGTGCGGCCGGGGAAATGTTCGAGCACTTTTTCGCGCCGCATGAGCTCGATCACCGGCATATAAACAGTATCGTACCAATCGGCCACTGCCGTATCGCGGCTGACTTCATCCTCACGGTTCATGCCCATATAGTAGCGATGGGCATTGATATGACGAATCAGTTCGAGATACCCACCCGGCTCGGTAAACTCGATCCGTTCGTCGGGTCGCAGATCATGCAGCCCGGTCCATTCAAGAAAATCGCTGTATTCCTCTTTGAGGATCAGGTCGTGTACCGAGAGATCTGGTTCAAGTGGAACATCAACGATCAACTCGGTGACATACGCATCGATATCGACCTGGCCACGCTGGCGAGCGACCGACACACGATGATTGCCATCGCGGACGAAGTAGATATCACCGATTTTGTAGAGATCGATCGGCGGCAGCGGTACATCGCGGATCATCGCATTGCTGATATTGACCCAACGCGCCTTGAGTGCGGCCGAGAGCGGCAGAAAGCGGCGGTCGAACGCGCCATAGCGCCCTTCGCTACCGATGATGTGATCCAGCGGCACGGTACGCAGGCCGAGGTAACGCTGACCGCGGACATTAAGGCGGGCGCGCACTTCCTCGAACGAGAGCATGGTATGCGATCGGCCGCGTACAATATCGACGATTGTTGAAACAAGCGCCCGGCGTCGTGCATCGTCAAATGCATTACGGGCAGATTTTCGTGTCCACGCATCACTCATTGTTGGTGTCCGGTAACACTCAGGAGGGCGGAGAGAAGTGGAGTAAGCGATGGCCGGCGGTATTAAGCACCATCGTATCGCAGTAGCGTGTTTCGGTCGCCTGGCTGAAACCGTATGAGTGGTGAATATGCCCATGGATGAGAAACGTTGGTCGGAACCGATGCATGAAGGTCAGGAATGAGCGGAATCCCTGGTGTGGCCGATCCGGCCCATTATGAATACCGTATGGCGGTGAATGGGTCAGCAGAATATCAAGATAGCGGCCATAGCGCAGCCGGTTGAAGAAGAGGTGCGGCATAAGCGCCAGTAGCCGTAGTTGCTGCTGCAGCTCGGTATACTGCGCGCCCTGTTCTC
>CALLZL010000546.1 GCA_937859575.1 uncultured Chloroflexota bacterium | reverse complement strand
ACAGCGCGCTGCCGAACTACTGCCCCAGAGCGATCTGCGTATTCGGCCGGCAGTGCTGATGGCGGTCTATGGCTATGATCGCGCGGCTGCCGAACAGGCGCTTGCCGCTGCCGGTGGCGATCTGCGACGGGCGCTGGCCGAGCGCCGCCGGTTGCCCTAGCACCTGTGCGAAGAACCGCCCCTTTGTACCTGTGATCAGAAGAGGTTTGCCGGGATGTTGATTATCGGGCTCATTTCAGGCACCAGTGCCGATGCTATCGATGCCGCGCTTGTGCGGTTTCCGCCCGATACGGCAGTGCCGCAGCCGGAAGTCGTGGCATATTGCGAGCAACCCTACCCGGCAGATGTGCAGCAGCGACTCGAACGGCTACTGGCGGATGCCGCCGGCGGCCCGGCCGAGATCTGCGAGCTGCATGTTTTGATTGGTCAGGCATTTGCGGCAGCCGCACACGCGGTTGTGGCGCAGGCCGGGTATACCATGCACCAGATCGACCTGATCGCCTCGCATGGCCAGACGATCTATCACCAGGTGCAGCCCGGCCGGGTACGTTCGACCTTGCAGCTTGGTGCTGCCGCCGAGATCGCCGAACGCACCGGTTGCACGGTGGTCTCTGATTTTCGCAGCCGGGATATTGCGGCCGGTGGCGAGGGAGCGCCGCTTGCCCCGCTGCTTGATACGCTGGTGCTGGCTCACCCGGATCGTGATCGGGTGCTTGTGAATATTGGTGGGATCGCAAATCTGACCTATGTGCCGGCCGGCGATCCGGCAGCAGCCATCGCATTCGACACCGGGCCGGGCAATACGCTGATCGATGGGGCGGTGCGCCGGTTTTCGCAGGGTGTAGATTGGTTCGATCGGAATGGTACACTGGCTGCCGCAGGGAAGGTTGATGACGACCTGCTTCGGCAATGGCTGGCGGATCCATACTATGCCAGGCCGGCACCGAAATCGACCGGCCGCGAGCAGTTTGATCGCTCGTACCTGGCGGCATGCATCGCCGCAGGGCAGGCACGCGGTTTATCGCCGGCTGATCTGGTTGCAACCCTGACGGCCGTAACGGCACAGAGTATTGCAATGGCATGCCGGCAGCTTGTGCCGCGTTTGCCGGCCGAGGCGATCGTCAGTGGCGGTGGGGCGCATAATGCGACCCTGCTTAGGATGCTGGCCGCTGCACTTGGCAGTGCGGTGCAACTGCAGCGGCTTGAGTCACTCGGGTGGCCGGGGGATGCCAAAGAGGCGATCCTCTTTGCACTGCTCGGGTATATGACGATCCATGGCAGGCCGGGGAATCTGCCGGGATGTACGGGTGCCCGATACCCGGTGGTGTTGGGGAGTATTACACCAGGGAAGCAGTTTGGTTCCCTGCTCTATCGATAGGCGTGGTGATCGACGGGTAGGCGCAGTACACTAACGCAAAGAATAATATGGAGTCTCATGAAGGATCTTGTGATTGGCATCGACGGTGGTGCCAGCAAAACAATCGCATTGCTGGCCGGTGCCACTGGTGAAATGCTTGGCCGGGCCCAGCTAGGTGGCAGTAATAAGCAGGTCAGTGGGGTTGCCGCAACCCTGGCAACGCTCGATCAGGTAATCGAAGCCGTATTCGCCGCGGCCGGGCGTGATGTGACTCAGGTCGCTTCGGCATGCCTGGGGCTTTCAGGGGTCGATCGCGACGAAGATCTGGCGCTGATCCGCGCCTGGGCCGATGAGCGCCGCCTGAGCAATGTGCTGACGGTTGTCAATGATGCGCGGCTGGTGATCGCAGCCGGCACGCCTGCAGGTTTTGGGGTTGGGTTAATCTGTGGCACTGGTTCGATTGCGGTGGGGCGGGCACCCGATGGCCGCATGGGGCGTGCGGGTGGCTGGGGGTATCTGCTTGGCGATGAGGGCAGCGGGTATGATATTGCGTTGCGGGCGTTGCGGGCGGCCTGTAGTGCCGCCGACGGCCGTGCTGTGCCGACCTTGCTGCTCGACACGATCTTGCAGCGCTGGCAGCTGTCGCAGCCGTCGGATCTGATCCCGCATGTCTATCATCGTGCTGAGGCGCGTGGCTTGCTGGCCGAACTGCCGCCGCTGGTATCGGCCTGTGCCGAGCAGGGGGATGCGGTGTCGATTGCGATCTTGCGTGGTGCCGGGCGTGATCTGGCTGCCGCAGTGGCGGCAGTGGCGCGCGAATTACAGATCGCACCACCACTGCCGCTGGCGATCGCCGGCAGTGTCATCCAGCGGACGCCACTATTGCAGCAGGCGCTGCAGCACGAACTCGCGGCGCTCGGCTGGCCTGCCGATCCGATCCATGCGGTCGAAGAACCGGCGATCGGTGCGGTACGGCTGGCGCGCGAAGCACTCGAGTCTCACAACCCTACCGAGCGATGTTCGCGGGCGGCGGTGTAAAACGCCAGGCAGGCGGCCAGGTTGGCACGCGCATCGGCAATCGTTGCAACCGGTTCGGCTTCGCCACGCATCACCGCCAGCATATGGGTCGTGAGCTGGCCGGCCGGTTGCGGTAGTTCGAGATCACGCCAGCCAGGGGCCGCATAACTCAGCTGCCGGTTGGTCGTGACCGAAGTTGCCTCGGGTGGTGCCCCTTCTATCCGCGATTGCGATGCCAGCTCACCATCGCTGCCCACCAACTCAAATGCCAATGCAAACCCGGGCCGTTCGACATGCCACGTTACCTCGATTGTGGCGATGCTGCCATTGGCAAAGACCATCGTCGCGACACCAAAATCCTCGTGGGCTTCGTCGCGGTGGCGCAAGTTGCCGATCTCACCGCTCACCCGCACAACTTCGCTCCCCATGGCCCAGCGCAGTGCATCAACGAAATAGATGGCATGATCGAGCCAGCCCCCACCCGGCGCCTGCTGTGGGTCGAGCCACCACGAACGACCATGTTCGAACGGGTTGCCGTACCAGACAAAATCCGGCAGGGTGGCGCGCATCATACAGTAGGCCGAGAGCGGCCTGCCGATGCTGCCGTCATTCAGTGCCGCGCGGGTGTGCTGGTAGAGCGGATGAAAGCGCCAGGTGGCATCGAACGACATGCACTGGACACCGGCCGCCTCAACTGCGGCGACAACCGTATCGGCAGCGGCCAGGCTCATGGCAAACGGCTTGACACTGAGTAGCTGCTTGCCGCTGCGGGCACCCGCAATCAGCAGATCAGGGTTCTGCACCGTCGGGCAGCCGGTAATCAGCAGATCGATATCAGCCTCGGCCACTGCGCGGTAGTCGGTTGTGACCAGTGCCCCCGTTTCGGCAGCCAGCGGTGCAAGGCGAGCGGCTTCGTGGTGTGCCAGGATGGCGATCTCGACATTCGGATCGGCTTTGAGTTCCTGGTATGCGGCCAGCGAGGCGAAGAAGTGATCAAACCCGGCAATACCGGCACGGATCTTGCGAACCATTCCATGCTCCTTGTGTTAGTAGCCGTGTGCGGCCCATTCGGCACAGGGCATGCATGATTCTAGCACTATTCCGGCTGGTGGTTGTTGCAGCACGATCTGAAAGAACGCATAAACCCTACGTCGGCTGCGATGCGCCACACGGCTTCGGGAAGAAGATGATAAGATACATAGCATGCAGAAACGTGACGACCAGGAAGGAGGCAGCGTGTATACCGAGATGAGCCCGATACTTGCGGCGACGTCGGTGAGTGTCGCCCAGACCGCCGCCGCTATTGTTGCCCGGCCAACGGGTGAATATACCGAGCATGATATTCGTGGCATTATTGTTCCGGCGTACTACGAATTGTGTGTGCCGGTTGGTGTTGATCCGGTGCTGGCAGTGGCGCAGCTGATCCACGAAACCGGCAATCTGACCAGCTTCTGGGCCTCGCGGCCGCAGCGCAATCCGGCCGGTATCGGTGTGAATGGGCGCAAACAGCCTGATCGCCCGGCTTTACTCACGAACTGGGCCTTTAACACACAGCGTAATCAGTGGGAGATGGGCAACAGTTTTGCGACATGGAAAGATGATGCGATTCCGGCGCATATCGGCCGCCTGCTGGCCTATGCCCTGCCGAAGGGTGCGGAGACCGAGGCGCAGCGCAACCTGATTGCACGTGCGCTGAGCTACCGTGCGCTGCCGGATGTGATGCGTGGAAGTGCGCCGGTGCTCAAACAGCTGGGCCGCGCTCATAATCCCACCGGCCAGGGGTGGGCCAGCCCCGGCAATGATTATGGCACACGGGTCGCCGAGACGGCTAATCGAATTTTGCGTACAACGGTTTCTTCATGACACCGATCACAAAACCCGAGGTAATGGCACCGGCCGGCTACTGGCCGCAGCTCAATGCTGCGGTTGAAGCCGGTGCCGATGCTGTCTATTTCGGGTTAAAGCACTTTACGGCACGTGCCAAGGTCGGTTTCGATCTCGCCGAACTACCCGAGGTCATGCGTACGCTGCATCGGCGCGGTGTGCGTGGCTATATCACCTTCAACACGCTGGTGTTCGATCACGAGCTTGGCGAGGCGGCACGCGCCCTGGCCGAAATTGCCGATGCCGGTGCCGATGCCGTGATCGTGCAGGATGTCGGTGTGGCACAACTAGCGCGCCGTATCGCACCGGCGCTCGAAGTACACGGCTCGACGCAGATGAGTATCACCTCGGCCGAAGGGGTTGAACTTGCGCGTCGCTTCGGTGTCGATCGGGTGGTGCTGGCACGCGAGCTTTCGCTGGCAGAGATTCGTACCATTCGTAGCCAGACCGACATGCCGCTTGAGATGTTTGTGCATGGCGCGTTATGTGTCTCGTACTCGGGTCAGTGCTTCTCTTCCGAAGCCTGGGGTGGCCGCAGCGCCAATCGCGGCCGCTGCGCCCAGGCATGCCGCCTGCCCTACGAACTGCTTGTCGATGATGTGTTGGCACCGCTGCCCGCCGAAACCCGCTATCTGCTGTTGCCCGGCGACCTGTACGCAGTGCACCACATCCCCGAGATTGTGCAGATCGGCATCGCTTCGCTCAAGATCGAGGGGCGTTATAAAGATGCCGATTATGTGGCGCTCACCACCCGTGCATACCGTACCGCAGTTGACGAAGCCTGGGCCGGCCTGCCGCTCAGCCTGACACATCGTGACGAACTGCAACTCGAACAGGTCTATTCACGCGGCTTAGGGCCGCACTTCATCAGCGGCACCAACCATCAGGCGGTTGTGCAGGGTCGTTCGCCAGGCCATCGTGGGGTACTGATGGGGCGTGTGATGCGTATCGAAGGTGGTACAGTGTGGCTGCAACCCGAGCCATCCGCCGCTGCCGCACCACTCAAGCCCGGCGATGGCGTGGTGTTTGATGCTGCCGGCTGGCGCAGCCCTGAAGAGCCGGAAGAGGGTGGTCGGGTATTCGAGCTGCTTGCCGGCCGGCGCGGCCTGATCGGGCTCCGTTTTGGCAGTGGTGCGATCGACCCGGGTCGCATCCGGGTCGGCGACTTGCTCTGGCGTACCCACGATCCCGAACTCGATCGCAGAGTGCGGCCGATTCTGCAGCCGGGCGCACCACTGCAACGCCAGCCGCTCTCTGCCGGCGTGACGGCTCACGAGGGCCGGCCGCTGGTGATCACATGGCGGTTGGTGGCGCATCCCGATCGAAGCGTGACCGTTACATCGGATCTGCCGCTGGGGCATGCTGAACAGCACCCGGCCGATGCACTGCTGCTGCGCGAACAACTGGGCCGCCTTGGTGATACACCATACCGCCTTGAACAGCTTGAACTTGATCTGGCCGGCCGGCCGTTCATCCCAAGTTCGTTGCTCAACCAACTGCGTCGCGAAGCGGTGGCCCGGCTCACAAAGCTGCAAGAACAGCCACCGGCGGCGGCGCTGGTTGCGCCCGAAGTTGCGCTGGCCGAACTAACGGCCGGCCCAGCGGCAGCCGCTGCGGCGGCTGCCAGCGCACAACTGCATCTGCTGGTGCGCACCGCCGAACAGCTTGAAGCGGCGATCGATGTTCGGCCGGCCAGTATTACCCTTGATTATCTGGAACTGTACGGCTTGCGCCCGGCGGTCGAGCGGGTGCAGCAGGCCGGTATCACGGCGCGGGTTGCCGCCCCACGGGTGTTGAAGCCAAGCGAACAGAAGGTAGTTCGCTTCCTGTTGAAGCTCGGCTGTGCCATTGTCGTACGCTCGGGTGGGCTGCTCGAAGCACTCCAACACGAAGCGCACCCGCCGCTGATTGGTGATTTTAGCCTCAATGCCGCCAATGCACTTGCGGCACGCAGCTATATGCAGCTTGGGCTTGAGCGAATCACACCGACCCACGATCTCAATGCAGCGCAGGTCGCCGAGCTGGTCGGTGCTGTCGGGGCAGATCAGCTCGAAGTGGTAGCCTACCAGCATCTGCCGGTGTTCCATACCGAACATTGCGTCTTCTGCCGCTTCCTATCAACCGGCACCAGCTACCGCGACTGCGGCCACCCATGTGAGCGGCATCGGGTGGCGCTGCGTGACGCAGCGGGCCGCGCCCACCCGGTGATGGCCGATGTCGGCTGCCGCAACACCGTGTTTGGTGCCGAAGCACAGGTAGCGGCACGCCACCTCGATGCCTGGCGACGCAGCGGGATCATCCACTATCGGCTTGAGTTTGTCCACGAGACTGCCGCCGATGTTGCATGCATAGCGCAGCTGTTTGCAGATGCGCTTACCGGCCGCATCAGCAGTGCCGAACTCGGCCGGCAGATTCAGGCCGCCGCACCGCAGGGAACAACCGAAGGCAGCCTTTTTGTACCGCGTGATTATCAGACGATTCCACTCTTGTAGCATATTTGATACGGCAATCTGCTGACACGAACATGAACTTTTTTCCAACCTACACCTATTCGGTTGCTGAGCTTGCAACCATTTTCAACCAGTCGTTCGAAGGGTATATTATGCCGGCGCATATCGATGCCGCCACATTCGATGAAACCTTTCGGGCGGTGGATGTCGATCATACCGTCAGCTTTGTGTGCGAACAGAACGGTATGCCGGTCGGCCTGTTGCTCGTTTCGCGCCGGGGCTGGTCGGCCCGCATATCGGCCATGGGGGTCGTTGCGGTTGCACGCCGGCAGGGGATCGGCCGGCTCATGATGCAGCGGGCGATCGAGGAGGCACGCCAGCGCTCCGATCGCGTGTTGCTACTGGAAGTGATCGAACAGAACATGGCGGCCGTGAAGCTCTACCATGAGTTGGGATTCGAAACGATCCGTCGGCTGCATGGATTTCAGCAGCGCTCAGCGACGCCGCTGGCGCGCCCACTGGTCGAGATCGACCCGCTCGTGGTGGTGCGGCAGGTCATCGCCGAGGGGGATCCCGATCTGCCATGGCAACTGGCGGGCGAAACCCTCCGCACCAGTGCGCCGCCAATGCGCGGCTTCATGCTTGATGAAACGGCCTTTGCGTTGATCAGCAATCCAGAAGACGATCCCATCCGATTGCAGGCGTTGGTGGTCGCACGCGAAGCACGGCGTTGCGGCATGGGCCGCCTGATGCTCGCCGCGCTTGCCGCCGCGTACCCCGGGCGCGCCTGGCAGATCTCGCCGCTGGTTCCTGAGGGCCCGATCACCGATTTCGTTACAGCCTGCGGGTGGCAACCACACCCGATCACCCAGCTCGAACTGCGTATGACACTCTCGTGATCAGCGGGTGGGTTGCGGCAATACCGCAACCAGCGTAACCCGACAACAGGAGGAATGTCTATGTTGGAGTATCAGCCGATCGACCTCCAGATACTCACGAATGTCGGTATCGCATTTGCCGCGGGTACCCGCCGGCCGTTGCTTGGCCCACAGCAGTTCCATGGCCTGCCGTTTCTGATCGGCGGGCCAACGCCCAACGACGAATGCTGCTTCATCGGATTCGACACGGCGCATGCCGCACCAGTGGCGATCCCACTGCATACCACTCTGCAGACCCTGATCGTGGCTCATCGCCTGGTGGAGTCGTATATCGATGCCGGCGAGCCGATCGGGCGGCGGATCGCGACCTATACGATCGAATATGCCGACGGCAGCCACGAGGCAGTGGCGATCCGCGAGCGTTTTGAGATCGCGGCAGTGCCGACAAACTGGGGGCAACTGGCGTTTATTGCGCAGCCGGATATGATCGACACAACGATGCCGCGCGAGGCCGGGCGCTGGGGTCATTTTGGTCGGCGCATGACCGAGATCGAGACCGGTTGGCCGCACAGCTATTATCTGTGGCACTGGCGCAACCCGCACCCCGAGCGCTCGGTAGCACAGTTGCGTATTGAACCGGCCGATCGCACCTTCCTGATTGCCGCTGTAACGATCGGGCATGTGGCTGAGGATCCGTTTGTGCGTACGGCGCGGCGGCGGGTGCGGATCACGCTGCCGCAGGAGTCGGATGCAGCGCGAGCGTTTGATCTGCACCTGGCAATTGATCGCGGCATGGCAACCTACCCCTATGCCCTGCCGGCCAATCCGGTCGATGCCTTCCTGGCCGACAGTTTTCGCGGTTGGGGCGAAGCGCAGAACCAGGCATCAAGCCCGGCGTATGCAGAAGTCGCCGCGACATCCTCGGCAACCCTGGCAATTACCAGCCATGGCGAAGAGCTCGCCAGCATCCGCTGGGGTGATCTCGAGCGCGACGGTGTCGTGGCGACGCCGCGTGCCCGGATCGAGCTGGCTGATCCCGGCCGCAACTGGGTGCATGTCACGGTGGTTGATGATGCAAGCGGCGAACCGATCGCATGCCGGGTGCATTTTCGTGCACCCGACGGCACTCCCTATCAGCCGCATGGGCATCACAACCATGTCAATTCAAACCTCGATACATGGCATGTCGATGTTGGTGGCGATCTGCGGCTGGGGCAGATCACGTATGCCTATATCGATGGGCATTGCCAGGGATGGCTGCCACGCGGCGAGGCGATCGTCGATATTGCGCGTGGCTTCGAATACGAGCCATTGCGAACGAAGGTAACGATTGCGCCCGGTCAGCAGGAGCTGACGCTGCGGCTGCGGCGCTGGGCCGATATGAATGCGCAGGGATGGTACAGCGGCGATTCGCATGTCCACTTCCTTGGTGGGCAGGGGGCGCAGTTCGAAGCGCGTGGCGAGGATCTCAATGTGGTCAATCTGCTCGCCTCGCAGTGGGGCCATCTCTTCACCAATACCGAAGATTTCATTGGCGAGCCGACCGTGACGCGTGACGGCCGCACGATCGTCTATACCTCACAAGAGAACCGACAGCATCTGTTGGGGCATCTGACGCTCTGGGGGTTGAAACAGGCAATCGGGCCATGGTGTTCCGATGGGCCAAGCGAGGCCGAGCTTGGCGGCTCGCTCGAAACAACCCTATCGGCCTGGGCGGATGCAACCCATGCGCAGGGCGGCACGGTGATCATTCCGCATCTGCCCACCCCCAACTGCGAGCCGGCGGTGCTGATCGCGACCGGCCGCGCCGATGCGGTTGAGATGCTGCGCCATGCAGGGTACGAACATCTCGAATACTACCGTTACCTCAACTGCGGTTATCGTCTGCCGCTGGTTGGCGGTACCGACAAAATGAGCAGCGAGGTGCCGGTCGGGCTCTATCGGACCTATGCCTATATTCCGCCCGACGAAGAGTTCAACTACGAGAACTGGTGCCGTGCGGTACGGCTCGGGCGTACGTTTCTGAGTGGTGGGCCGCTCCTGCGTTTTCGTGTTGACGGCGCATCGATTGGCGATACTCTGCAGCTGCCGCGTGGTGGTGGAACGGTGGAAGTTGAAGCGGTGGCCGAATCGATCTTCCCACTGCATACGCTCGAAATCGTGCAGCAGGGGCGAGTTGTGGCCGCCACCGAGGAACTCCATGGTTCACGCCGCCTGACGCTGAGCACGCAGCTTCGGCTCGATAGCCACACATGGCTGGCGGCGCGCTGCGGTGGGCCGCAGTACAGCGCCCTGCCGCACTATGATGTCTGGCGGCGTGGCATGTTTGCCCACACCTCGCCGATCTATGTTGCCGTCGGCGATGCATGGGATCTCTTTGATGCGGATGCGGCGCACTACATGATCACCCTGGCCGAAGGCGGCCTGGCGCACATGCGGCGCAAGGCGCTGCAATACCCGCCCGGCAGTGTCACCCATCACCATGGCGAGGCTGATCACCAGGCGTTTCTCGAACGGCCGTTTCACGAGGCGATTGCAGCGATCCACCGCCGCATGCATGCATTGGGGATCGCGCATTAGCTCCATGGTGTGGCGTCGCTATAGCCAAGTGCAAAATGATTGATCATTGGGATCGTGCGCATCTTGCGCACATGCGGGCGGGACGCCCGCGCTCCCAGGATGCGGATGGCTCAAGATTGCTGCACCTAGCTATAACGGCTGCGACGCCACACTTTTGCTGTTGTTTACAAAGATAGGGCGTAAAGCCCACGAGCTTTCGCGGTGGGATAGAAGCCCTTCACTCGCTTCAGTGGCGCGCTGGTTCGGCGGAAGGAGCCAACCTGAGAGTCAGCACAGACACGCGCATCAATAGGCCACACACCCGTGTTCTCTGCGGAGAACGAGACTGGGGCGGCAGTCTTTGAAGCCCAAGCCTTCGGGCTTGGGAGCCGTCACCAATTGGTGAAGGATCCGTCGAGGCGGCGCAGTTGCGGGAGTTCGGCCTGGCGGAAGGGGTAGCGTTTGGCGGCTTCGCGGTCGAACTCGATGCCCAGGCCGGGGCGCTCGGGCGGTAGCAGGTAGCCATCCTGCCATTCCGGCTGATCGAGCACCACATCAGTCAGCACGGTACCGGGGCGCGCCGGCTGCTCTTGCACGCCAAAGTTTGGCGTCGCCAGGTTCAGTTGCAGGCAGGCGGCGGTCGATACTGGCCCAAGCGGGTTGTGGAGCGCCAGCTTGATATAGTGGGTTTCGCACCAGCCGGCGATCTTGCGCGCCTCGGTAAATCCACCGATGATACACAGGTCGATACGGGCATAGTCGATCCACTCCTCTTCGATCAGCTGGCGGAACTCCCATTTCGAACTGAACTGCTCGCCGGCTGCCAGTGGAACACGGGTACGCGGCCGGAGGGTCTTAAATGAATCTGGGTTTTCACTGCGCAGTGGATCCTCGATAAAGTATGGGTGAAACGGCTCAAGCTCCTGGCAGAGCCAGACCGCATCCGGCAGATCGAGGCGCGTATGGACATCGAGTGTGATCTCGATCTCGTCGCCGAGTGCCTCGCGCACCGCCTGCATCTGGCGGATCGCTGCCCGCACCGCCCGCGCTGGTTCGAGAATCTCGCCCTGCTGCGGCAAACCCCAGCGTACGAACTTCCACCCTTCGGCAGCCGTCTGCCGGCACGACTCAACCAGCGGTGCGACATCGTCGGCATCGCCGCTCAGCTGATTGTGAGGGTAACAGACCACCCGGTCGCGTACGCGACCGCCAAAGAGCTGGTAGATTGGAACACCAAGCGCCTTGCCTTTGATATCCCACAGGGCAATATCAATCGCCGAGATCGCCGCCGTCAGGATGCGTTGCGCCGGGAAGAAGCCACCGCGAAACAAGACCTGCCACAGATGCTCGGTACGCATGGCATCCTGGCCGATCAGCAGCGGGCGGAAGTGGTCGATGGCACTAATGACCGCCAGTTCACGGCCGGTAATGCCGGCTTCACCAACCCCCGAGATACCTTCGTCGGTATCGACAACCACAAACAGGAAATTGCGATGCCCGCCCCATACCGGGTAGGCTTCAATACCGGTGATCTTCATGGTGTTGCTCCTTCGCACACTGCGCCGTTCTGCAAGACATGCCGCGACGCCGCAGCGATTATAGCAGGATGTGCAGTTAGCCGACATGCGCAGCGGGACGCTCTGGCATGGCGTCTGGCTCACCGGCTGCTATTGGCAATGTAAACCAGAATGTGGCACCGGCTCCGAGAACCGACTCAACTCCTATCTGCCCATCAAGCGCCTCGACAAGCTGGCGGGTGATGGCCAGCCCAAGGCCTGAGCTCTTTTCGCCGCCGGTTGGCCGCGCCGATAACCGGGTGAACTGCTGGAACAGACGCGCCTGATCAGCCGTGCTGATTCCGGGCCCCTGGTCGGTGATGGTGATCCGCCAGAATTGCCCAGAACGGTTGCATGCGAGTGTCACGCGGGTTCCGGATGGCGAAAACTTGACGGCATTTGAGATCAGGTTGTCGAGCATCTGACGCAGGCGTAGTGGATCAGCCAGTGCCGCGCCACTCGTATTGCCCTGCCGCATGACCATAATATGCTTTGGTGCTGCCAATAAGGCATGCCGTTCAACAGCATCGTTCAAGGCTTCATCGAGATCGAGGCGCACCGGCGTTAGTGTGAATGTCCCCGATTCAATATGGGTGAGATCAAGCAGATCATTGAGCAGTTTCAACATGTATTCGGCATTGCGATGCACATCACCGAGCATGCGTTGACGTTCGGCTTCCGGCCAGGCAAATTTGGGATGACGTAAGATTGTGGTGGTCATATGAATCACCGACAGAGGGCTGCGCAGATCATGTGCGGCCATACCAAGAAAGGTATTACGGAGTCGGTTCAGGCGCTGCAGCTCTTCGTTCTGCTGCTCAAGCTGGAGCTTCTGTGCGGCGAGTTGTGAGACAAGATGCCCTTTTTCCACAATCACCGAGAGTTGTTCGGCAATCTGCGTGAAGATATCGACATGTGCATTAGCGTAGATGCCGGGAGTGCTACTTGAGAAAAAGATAAAGCCGATCGGCACTCCATTGGCGATCAATGGGCAGGTGAGCGAGGCGCGTAAACCTTCAGCAACGATCAGCTGTGTGGCGTGTGATTCCGGTTTCTGCACCAGATACGCTTCGAGGTCATTGATAATACGCGGGGTTGCGGTAGAGACAATCGTTTCAAGGCTGCTTCCGGCAAGTGGTGCGGCAAAGCCGCGTTTGAGATGTACATGTGGCAGATCGGTGCGTGCCCAACGTGCTCGTACGATGCTACCCTCTTTCTCGATCATGGCAAATCCGATCCGGTCGTACGGAATCAACGGCCGAAAATCGGTATACACATGATCGAGGATGTCGTCGAGAAGCAGGCCGGCATTAAGATGCGTTGTGATCTTTGTCAGGGTTCTGATTTCGCGATAGCGAGATTCGAGGCTTTGTGCAAGATCATTGAGCATTTGCCCAAGCTGGCCGACTGCATCGGGGGGGTCGAGTGGAATGTCAATCTGATAGTTGCCGTTCTTCAGCTGTTCTGCAGCGCTGATATAGCGCCTGATGCGCTGATCATCCGGGTCGGCCATGGTATTCATGGCAATGCTCCTATGAGATATAGCCATCGATTGCGGCGACTGCGGCAGGGTGAAGCGAGCCAGGGTTGGAATGACAACCTTCGATGCAGCCTTGCATTAGGCATGGTACTATTGGCCTGGATAAAGCACGGGAAAAGAACCGTAACACGAATGAGGGGTTTCTTCACCAATGATAGGCAGCGCAACATGATAACCATTCATACGCAGCTGATTGGCCGGCCGGCCACCCATCACGATGAGCGTGGATCGTGGCGATCGGCGATCTTTCGTACCGTAGTCGAAGGGCCGCAGCAGTTGTTGGAAACCGGCCTGGCAGGCGATCAGGTGGCCGATACCGAGAACCACGGCTCGCCGGCGCAGGCGGTCTGTTGTCATCCACTCGATCACTACGCTTTCTGGAATACCGAGTATCAGCTTGAAGCCGCCGGGCGGCCGATCGGGCCAGGGGGTGTCGGTGAGAACTGGACGATCGCTGGCGCAACCGAAGAGGATGTCTGCATCGGTGATCGCTTTGATGTCGGGAGCGCGTGCGTCGAGGTGAGTGGGCCGCGCTATCCATGCATCAAGCAGGAGCGCAAACTCCAGCTGCCTGGCTTGCTCCAGCGCACGATCGCCACCCGGCGCACCGGCTGGTATCTACGCGTCATCCGCCCCGGCAGCGTCAGTGCCGGCGATGCATGGCGGCAGGTCGGCCAGCCTAATCCCGGCCTGACCATCGCACGCGTCAATCTTGGCATGCATCAGGAGTTTGATCGGCTGCTGGCCCTCGAGCTGCTTGATGTGCCCGAGCTGTCGGCAGGCTGGAAGCGGATTCTTCAGTTCAAATTGCGTGGAGAGTAGGCCGGCAGATAGCAGAACGGCAGGTAGGGCAGCTGTGTTGCCTTGCCTGCCGTGGCTGTGTCACTCTTCTTCCGGGGTGGGGTCCGGCGGCGGTTCCGGCAGAGGTTCCGGCGGCGGGTCCGGCAGAGGCCCTGGCTCTACATCAAACTCCGGCTCGGGATCCGGGGCACGCACCCCAAGCACCACCAGATCATCAGGCTCGACCCACTCGCCTGGTGCCGGAAGCGTACTGACGATCGCATACGGCACATACTCATCGTAGATATCCGGAATGCGATCACGAGTCTGGTAGTCGACATAAATGTTGAAAATGCCGAGGGCTGCGAGCTGATCGCGGGCCTGATTTTCGCCGAAGCGCCTGAGATCCGGCATACGCACCGCCTCGGGCGATGGCGGCGGCCCAAAGCTATCGATCACCTCGTCGGTGCAGGGTGCGATTGAATCGGCGGCGACACCAATCGAGACACGCCCGGCGCTGATGGCTGCCAGCCCTTCCCAAGTATAACTGATCTGTTCGTCGGGCAATGGCGGCGGCAACTTCCAGAGCAGCAAGGTTGTCAACCGTTCTTCGGGAACATACGAACCTTCGAGTGGCTGGCAGTACGCCAGGGCAAGCATATTCACATCGGTGATGATCGCCGTGGCGCTGATCGGTTCTTCGCTGAGCTGCACCACCGAAAGTTCGGTATATGGGGCACATGGATCCGGCGGTGGTGTTCCATCCTCTTCCAGCACCGCAGCGGCGGTTGGGGTCAGAGCGCGGGTGGGATCGATCATATCCGGCGAGAAGAGCTCGCGATTGTAGTTGCCGTATGGGCCGGGCAGTGCACAGATCGGCCGTTCTTCGATCCAGTTTGGCCGGGCAAACTCCAGCGGCAGTTCACCATCGAGGTATGGCTCGGTAAGCAACGCTTCGAAA